>JAYVAS010000826.1:0-1997 GCA_043750895.1 Pseudomonadota bacterium | reverse complement strand
GGAGAGGAAGGAGTGAGTCGGACATCTGGCGAAGATAGCGCGAGGGAAGGGTGGGCGAGCCCCGGCGTGGGCGGCTCGCAGGGCAGCGGGGGGAGCCAGAGGCCGGCTGCCCCGATGTGCGATGTTAGTAGCCCACCCGGGATGGGCGCATCCGTGCCGATGCCGGCTGCCGGATGCCCAGACCCGAGACGCGGGGCCGATGCCGATGCATGATTCCGAATATTTCATGGAATCACCTCAATGATTCCGTCATCACCCTCACCCGATCCGGAGCCGAAACCCGCCAGCCGCCCCCTGTCATCACCGCCGGACGCGCCCCAGCCGCCCCGTGTCATCACCCCGGACGCCTGCCAGCCGCCCCCACGATCCCGCCTGACGCCCCTGGAATCACCCCTGACGCGGGCCATCCGCGCGCTTGCCGCCCCCCGGCTACGCTCCGCGTCAGGAGAACGGCATCATGATCGAGCCCGACGGCCCCTACGCGAAGCGCGAGGGACTCATCACCGTGAGCGTGCTCCCGCAGCACGACGCCCAACAGGCGATCCTCCGCTCACTACCTCGTATCTCCGAGGCGATCCGCCTCCGCGATCAGGTCGTCGCCCTCATGGGCGACCGCCTCGTGCCCGATGTCATGGCCGGCAAGGGCAACTCGCTTCTGTTCCTGCGCGACCGCGACGTGCCCGCGTTCGTGATCTCGCACCCGCTCCTGATGCTCGACGCCAACGTCCCGCCACCTCCGCCGATCCCGATGGCACCGCTGGAACTTCCCGAGCACCTTCGGGCGAAGGAGCCAGAGGCGCCCCCGCCCGTGCGCCCCCGCATCCTGCCCGGTCCTGAAAAGTTCCCGGGGAAGCTCAAGATCGCCGAGGGGCCGGCGTACATCGAGATCTCCTACGGTGACGACGGCACCAAGTTCGAGACGGTGCAGTCGGGCGGCGACACCTGGACGTGGGGCTACCACCACGAGGATCGCCCGTTCGCCATCGACCCCTTCGCGAAGCCGGCGCAGTACCCGCCCGTCGGGCTCTACTGCCGAGGCGACCTCGATCCCGAGGGACACGACATCGACACCCTGGCCGGCATGGTCGCGGAGCTGGACCCCGGGCGCTTCGTGAAGGGGCGCGTCTACGTCCCGGTGCCGACCCCGGGAGGGGCGAGCGGTTGCTGGATGCGCGGGCTGTGGCGACTTCGGGAGGCGTTGTGGGACGGCCGGATCGGCGAGGATGAAGCTGGCTGGGTGGTGATCGACGCATGGACGGGCAGCGTCGCGGTCGTCGGTGCCACGCTCGCCGATGCGTTCGCCGCTTGGAAGGAGGCCGTGGCCGCCGCGCAGCCGCTCCCGCCCCGCGATCCGAAGCCCGCGGCGATGCCCGACACTCCCGACGAGGCGCCTTCGTCGGAGTACGACGAGGAGAAGAAGACCGCCCGCTTTTCCACGGGCACGATCCACTTCGTGTCGGTCCCGCGGGTGACGCTCGACTGGCCTGAGGCGAGGCCCGAGAACATCCCCGCCATCGCGGTCCCCCTCGCGACCGCAGCACCGATCCCCGCAGGTTGGGCGGGCTACGGCTTTACCCGACGGCTCCGCCTGATCGGCGAGCACGGCGAGGTCTGCACGGCCTTCGTGCGTGACGAGGGCGACGGCGCGTTCACGCTCATCGGCGACGGCGCAATCTCGGCGCTCGACCCGGCCACCTTGGACGCCGAGCTTGACCGCATCGACGGCGACCGGCGCCAGGACATCGAGGAGACATGGTTCCCCGGCCGGCCGAGCCCGTACACGAACCCCGCGTACCCGTGGATGTCGCCGGGCTACCGGGCGTGGGACGACCTCGGGCGGACGCCCAAGCTGCGCGAGGGCGGGATCGGATGGACGGCCGAGGTGGTGCCGCGCGACCTCGACGCTGATCACCTTCGCTGGGCAATCAAGCGGGCACGGCGATCCAGCGCGGGGCCGATGGCTGCGAACCGGGCGTTCTGAGCGCCTGACGCGGTGG
>JAYVAS010000825.1:0-3269 GCA_043750895.1 Pseudomonadota bacterium | reverse complement strand
CGCCGGAGTCGCGGTGCAGCCGCTCGGCGACGACCGCGAGCTCGTCGGTGCGCGGCGCGAAGGCGTACAAGGACCGTCGGATGTCGGCGAGGGCCAGGGTGGTGAGGGTGAGTGGGCGGGCGTCGGGGGCGTTGCGCGGGGTCACCACCAGCAGGGCCTCCCCCGAGGCGACCCGGGTGAGGGCGACGGCGAGCCCGCGCTCGTCGTCGGCGATGGCGCACACCAGGCCGCGGCGGTCGGCGACGTCCCGCGCCATCCGCGCCACCCAGGCCCGGCCACTCCCGCGCGGACCCAGGACCTGCACCACGACGGGACGGCCCTCGGCCACGTCGCGGAGCGCCGCGGCGATCAGGTCGATCGCTGGTTGGCGCCCGGCCAGAGGGGCGTCCGCCGGCTCGTCGTGGGCGAGCGCCGCCGCGGCCGCCTTCATCGACGGAAAACGTTCGCCGGGGTCCTTCGAGAGCAGTCGGAGCAGAAACAGCTCGAGGTCGGCGGGGATGGTGGGATCGAGGAGCGACGGCGCCGGCGCGGGCTCCTGCAGGTGGGCGCGGACCAGGGAGGCGGTGTTCTCGCCGGAGAACGGGCGCTGCCCGGTGAGCAGGAAGTAGAGCGTCCCGCCGAGGCCGTACTGGTCGGTGCGGGCGTCGACCCGCTCGCCCCGGAGCTGTTCGGGGGCCGCCCAGGCGGCGCTGCCCACCAGCACGCCGGTGGCGGTGGGCGGATCGAGGGCCAGCTCGTCGGGGGGCCGCCCGTCCAGGCGCGCCACGACGCCGAAGTCGATGAGCACCGGGAGGCCGCCCTCCCCGAGCAGGACGTTGGACGGCTTCACGTCGCGGTGCAGCCAGCCGGCCTGGTGGAGCCAGCCGAGCGTGTCGCACAAGGAGAGGGCGATGGCGCGGGCGCGGGCGGCGCGCTCGGCCGGGGGACGCCCCCGGAGTCGCTCCGCGAACTGCCGGAGATCGGGCCCGTCGATGAAGGTGGTGGCCATCCACGGCCCGCCATCGGCCTCGCCGAAGTCGAGCAGGCGCACCACCCCGGGGTGGTCGATGGCGCCGAGCACCTGCGCCTCCCGGTCGAAACGGGCGCGCAGGGCCGGGGTCACGTGGCGAAGCCGCTTGACGGCGGCGCGGGTGCCGTCGGCCCGCGCGCCCAGCCACACGTCGGCCATGCCGCCCGAGCCGAGCAGACGATCGAGGGTGTAGGGGCCGATGACGGTGGGGGGCAAGCGGGGAAGCGTATCGCGCGCGGGCGGCGCGCCTCGGGGTCTAGCTCAGGTCCTCGATCACGTCGGTCGGGTACCGGACCAGCTCGATGGTCCCCGCGCCGTCGGTGCGGACGAGGTCGGCGCGGATGCCGGCGGCACGGAGGCGGCGGCGGATCCGCAGCAGCAGCGCGTCGAGGCGACCCCGCCGGAGGGAGGCGTCGTCCTCGTCCGGCCACAGCTCGAGGGTCAGGGCGCTCCACGACAGCGGGTCGTTCACGGCGACCAGCTCGGACAGCAGGCGTGCCTGCATCCCGGAGAAGATCACCGGGGCCCGACCCTCCCGGTGCAACTGCACGGTGTCGTAGCGGGCGATGAGGTGGAGGCGGTCGGCGAAGTCGCCGTACCGGCGGGTCGTGCGCGGCCCGGCCTCTCCCAGGGGTATCGACACGAAGCTCAGCCGCCGCTCGCCGAGCAACAGGTGCTCGCCTGCGGCGATCTCCCGCGTCCGTCCGGCGACATGGAGGCGGTATCCCTCGCCGGTGGTCCACACCTGCGCGGCGGCGTCGCTCCGCCAGCCCGAGGTGATGCGGAGGCGTCCGTCGGCGAGCAGCACCGAGGCGACGGGCGGCAGCATCTGCTTGGGGACGCCGTCGCCCTCCACGCCGAGCACCTCGAAGGGCAGGTGGACCTCCACGACGTTGACGCCCACGCCGTCCGCGAGCTCGACCACCATGCCGGGGGTGAGGACCACGCTGCTCCGGGGCTCACCCGCCAGCGCGAGCCCGCCCCGGAGCGGGAGGAGCAGCATCTGCCCCTCCCGGAGGGTCAACATCGCATGCGCCTCGCTCACCCGGCCGTCGTCCAGTTGCAGGGCGGCGGCGGTGGAGCGACCCACGAAGTCCCCCGGGACCAGTTCGACGTCCTGGCCTTCGGGTCCGCGGAGGACGACGTGCGCGTGCATGCGGCGAGTCTACGCGATCACTGGACGCAGACTTCGTACATCGAGACGTAGGTGCTGTCGGGGAAGGTGGTCTGTCCTTCCCAACAGTCCGTCGAGACGCCCCAGCCTTCGAAGTTGGCGACCGGGGCGCCGTCGTAGGTGTACTCGAACACGAGGTGGTCGTCGCTGTCGGAGACCCAGGTGCCACCGTAGAGGGGATCCTCGGTGGGGAAGGTGATCGACCCGTCGGCGTTCAGGATCGCCTGGTGGTCGCTGATCGAGCTCGGGAACAGCTCGCACTCGTAGAACGAGGCCAGCGCGGTGCCCGTGCAGTGACGGTTGAGGGTGTCGATGCTGGTCCCGAAGGTGACGTTGTAGTTGGCCAGCGTCGCGTCGGTGCTCGTGGTGTTGTTGACCTGGTTGGCCGTCGACTCCGACGAGGTCGTCGTGACCGAGGCGGTGACCGTGAGCGGGTTGATGCTCTCGGGGAAGGTGATGTCGAAGTACACGGGGGTCGCGGACTTGCGGCCCTTCACGGTGCCGATGGTGCAGACGAGGTTGGTCCCGGAGGTGGAGCAGTTGGAGGACTTCGCGGTCACCGTGCCCATGACGTAGACGCTGGGGCTGGTGTTGGTGCGGGGCAGCGCGATGGTCAGCGACACGTTGCTGGCGGTGTTGCTGCCGCTGTTGGAGACGGTCACGTACCAGCGGCCCGACCCGTAGACGCTCACCCCGGACGGTGCGGCGATGGTGGGGAGGATGTCGACGGCGGCGAAGGCGGGTGCGCTTACCGCAAGGAGGGCGAGGGACGTGAGGAAACGATTGACCATGGTCTTGCTCCGAGGGGGATTGCCGTTGGTGGCATCCACACGATCGGACTTCCGCGGGCCGTACGATACTGACCGGGATCTGACGTGGAGGCGCCGGGTTCACCCTCTCCCCCGGGAGAGGGTGCCCGAAGGGCGGGTGAGGGGCGGCGACACGGGTATGCTCCCCCTCATCCGGCGCTTCGCGCCACCTTCTCCCGGAGGGAGAAGGGATCGGCGACCGGCCGCTACTCCACCGGCACCAGCTCCAGCGGCCCGGAGATCGAGAGCTGGATGTCGTTGAAGTCCTGGTCGCCCC
>JAYVAS010000824.1:0-2569 GCA_043750895.1 Pseudomonadota bacterium | reverse complement strand
TGTTCGGGATGAACGACGACAGCGCCACGAACGGCGGCATCACCGTCGACTACCTCTACTCCTACTCCAGCTACACCCTGGGCAACGGCGACGACGAGGTCATCCTCTCCAACAGCGCTGGTGTCATCGACGAGGTCTACTACGACGGCGGGTCGGTGTTCCCCGACCCCAGCGGCTACTCGATGAGCCTCGACCCCAGCGTCACCGACGCCACGGGCAACGACGACGGCGCCAACTGGTGCGACGCGACCGTGCAGTGGTCGGGCTCGGCGGGGGACTACGGGTCTCCAGGCGCGGCCAACGACGGCTGCTGATTCGTCGACGGGCGGATAGCGGAGGGGATGCTCGTCCTCGCGCTATCCGCCGCCGCCGATCCGGGAATCCTCGGGTACTACGCCGATCCTGACGTACACGGCGCCACCGTGGTGTTCTGCAGCGAGGGGGACCTCTGGACGGTGCCGCTCACCGGGGGCCTGGCGGCACGGTTGACCAGCGGCGTCGGGGAGGAGTCCCACCCCCGCTTCTCGCCCGATGGCAGCAGCATCGCCTACACCGCCAGCTACGACGGCGGAAACGCCGATGTGTTCGTGATCCCCACCGGCGGCGGCGTGCCCCGACGCCTCACGTGGCACCCGGCCGCCGATGCGGTGAACGGCTGGACGCCGGACGGGAAGCAGATCCTCTACGCGTCCTCGCGCGACGAGCCCCTGGCCCGCGACCGGATGTGGAGCGTCCCCGCGGTAGGCGGGGACTCGGCCCTCCTCCCGCTCGGCCTCGCCACCCAGCTCGACCTGAAGGCGGACAGCCACTTCGTGGCCTTCGTGCCCTACGCCCTCCGCGACCTCAACACCCTCCGCTACCAGGGCGGCGCCGCCGCCGATCTGTACCTGGGGGACCTCGTCAGCCGGGTCTACCGCCGGCTCACCACCTGGACCGGGAGCGACCACACACCGATGTGGCAGGGGGAAACACTGTACTTCCTCTCCGATCGCGCCGGGCTCATGGACCTGTGGAGCGTCCGCGGCGACGGCACCGGGCTCGCCGCCCACACCCACCACGACGACTTCCCCCTCAAGGACGCGGCAATCGGCGGCGACACCATCGTCTACACCCAGGGCGCCGACCTGTGGCGCTACGACACCCGCGCCCGCGTGGCCGCCCGCATCCCGGTGCGCCTGCAGTCGGACCAGCAGCGCCGCCGCCCGCAGGTGGTGGAGGCCGCCGCGCTGATCGCCGGGCTGAGCCCGCTCCCGGGCGCGGACCGGGTGGTGGTGGAGGCCCGCGGGCGCCTGATCTCGGTGCCCGCGTCGGGCGGTCGGACCATCGAAGTCGGACGGCTCCCCGGTCGCAACCGCGGGGTGGCGGTGAGCCCCGACGGCACGCGGGTCGCCGCCTGGAACGACGGCGCCGGCGACGAGCAGCTCGTCCTCTACGACGCCGCCGGCGTGGCCGCCCCGGTGGTGGTGCCGGGGACGGCCGGGCCCTGGCACTTCCCGCCGGTCTGGTCGCCCGCCGGCGACGCCCTGGCGTGGGGAGACGCGACCGGGCGCCTGTCGGTCTTCGACGTCCGCGCGGGGTCGGTCGCCGCGGTGGACCAGGACCGACACCTCGAGATCGACCACTACACGTTCTCGCCCGACGGGGCCTGGATCGCGTGGGTCCGTACCGCGCCGAATGGGAACGGCGTGGTGTGGGTGAAGAACCGGCTCACCGGCGCACCCGTCCCCGTCACCGACCCGGACTACCACAGCTTCGCTCCCGCCTGGGACCCCGCCGGCCACCACCTCTACTTCCTGTCGGCGCGCACCTTCGACCCCCTGGTCTCCGGCGACGACTCCAGCCCCCTCTACGCCTCCGGCCCCGCCCAGGACTACCCGGAGTTCGGCTCCTTCCTGACCGACATGGCGCTCCCCTACGCGATCCTGCTCGACGACCGGGCCTGGTCGCCCGTCCTCGCCCCGGATCCGCTGCGGACTCCGCCGCCCGCCCCCGTACCGACCGGCCGCCGCGGCGCCCGGATCCGGGCCGCCGAGCCGACCGAGGAGCAGGTGCGCGTCACGATCGACCTCGACGGCATCGTGGCCCGGACCGTCGCCATCCCGTTGGAGCCCGGGAACTACACCGAGTTGGTCGCCACCGCCGACGCGGTCTGGGCCCTGGCGCGTCCCCCGCTCCGCCTCTCCGACGTGAACGGGGACATCGCCAACCGCCCCGGGACGCTGGTCGGATGGAGCCTCACCGACCGGGAACCCCTCACCGGGCCGAGCGAGGTGGAGGACGTCACGGCGTCCGCCGACGGAGGCACGGTGGTGATCCGCACCACCAGCGGCGTGACGGTGGGCGAGACGGCCAGCCTCGGAGACGACGAGGCCATCCCGCTGGACCTGTCCAGCCTGCCCCGGCTGGTCGACCTCGGCACCGAATGGACGGCGATCTTCGAGGACAGCTGGCGCGCCTACCGCGACTTCTTCTGGTCGCCGGGCATGGTCGGGGTGGACTGGAGCCAGAAACGCGCCCAGTACCGTCCGCTCGCGGCGCGCGTCGGCAGCCGGGAGGAGCTGAACCACGT
>JAYVAS010000823.1:0-7571 GCA_043750895.1 Pseudomonadota bacterium | reverse complement strand
GCGGCGCTCAAGGCCAACCGCAACAAGGCCTACGAAGACTTCGCGGCCGTGGCGGAGGACCTCGTGGCGAGGAAGGTGACCGCCAAGGAGCACCTCGGGATCCAGGGCGGGAGCAACGGCGGGCTGCTCATGGGCAACATGCTCACCGACTACCCGGGCCTGTTCCAGGCGGTGGTGTGCCAGGTGCCGCTGCTCGACATGAAGCGCTACAACCGGCTCCTGGCCGGTGCCTCGTGGATGGGCGAGTACGGAGACCCGGACACCGATGACTGGTCCTTCCTCCAGAAGTACTCGCCGTACCAGAAGGTGCGTGCCGACGTGGACTACCCGCGGGTGCTGTTCACGACCTCCACCCGGGACGACCGCGTCCACCCCGGCCACGCCCGCAAGATGGCGGCGCGCATGCTGGAGCAAGGACACGACCTGCTCTACTACGAGAACATCGAGGGGGGCCACGGTGGCGCCGCCGACAACAAGCAGGCGGCCCACATGTGGGCGTTGGCCTACACGTTCTTGTGGAACGAGCTGAAATAGGTCGACCCAGCCCCCCGGCACCGCGTCGTTCGGCCGGGTGGGCCCGGTCCGCGCCTTGGGTTACCCGGCGCGACCATCGGAGGCCCCGTGGCGCACATCGACGTCCCCACCTACGCCGACATGCCGGCGCCCACCGCGGCCGAGCTTCGGCTTGCATATGAAGTCGGCGCCCGCTCCCGGTGCGTCGAGGAGCACATCGTGCGCCTCGTCAGCCGCGGCGAGGTGAAGTTCGCCATCTGGGGTCCCGGCGAAGAGGTGTGCGGCACGGCGCTCGCCCTGGCGATGTCCAAGGTGGTGAGCCCGAAGAACTTCGGCGTGGTTCCGCACTACCGGTCGGGCAGCTTCATCAGCATGTGGCTCGAGCTCCAGGGCCACAAGACCTTCACGGTCGAGCTCCTCCGCCAGCAGTTCTCGAAGGACACCGATCAGATGTCGCGTGGGCGGCAGATGGTCTACCACGTCGAGATGAAGGAATTCGGCATCCTTCCTGTGCAGTCGCCGGTCGGCATGCAGCTCGGCAAGGCCGCCGGCTACGCGATGGGCTTCAAGATGAAGGGGGTCCACAACGCGGTGACCCTCGGCATCGTGGGCGACGGCTCGACCGCGGAGGGGGACAGCCACGACGCGATGAACGCCGCGTCCGTCTGGTCGCTCCCGTTCATCTTCATGGTCACCGACAACCGGATCGCCATCTCGACCACGCCCGAGGAGGGCCGCGGCATCAAGGACTTCCGCACCTACGCCGAGAGCTTCGGCGTCGCCTCCATCCAGGCGGACGGGCGCGACTTCGCCGACGTCTACCAGGCGGCCTATCGGGCGGCCCGCTACGCCCGGGACGAGCAGAAGCCGGTCTTCTTCCACGTCCACGATCTGCCGCGCTTCAACGGCCACTCCTCGGCGGCGGACGTCACCTACGACCTGTCCCAGGCGGACCCGCTCATCGCCTTCGGCGAGGACCTGGTCAAGCAGGAGATCGTGGCCGACCGCGACGTGTACCGGCGGGTCAAGGGCGAGGGGCGCGACTTCTTCGCCCACCACGACCTCGGCAACATCATGGGCCGCCACGACGAGGACATCCGCACCCTGGTGGACACGGTGCGGGCCGAGGCTGATCCGCCCGCCGAGTCGGTGTTCGATCACATCCGGGCGCCGTTCCCGGACATCGTCGAGCCCCCTCACGTGGGGCAGACCAACATCACCTACGCGGGGGCCATCCGGGCCGCGCTCAGCAACATCATCAAGCACCACCACGGCGCGTTGTGGGGCCAGGATGTGGGGCGCCTCGGCGGGGTCATGACCGCCACCGCGGGGCTCAAGAAGCGCTTCCCCGACAAGATCATCGACGCCCCGCTCAACGAGCCGCTCATCCTCGGCACCGGATGCGGCGCGGGCCTGCACGACGACTTCGTGGCGCTCCCCGAGATCCAGTTCGGGGACTACTCGCTCAACGCGTTCCACTGGCTCGTGCACATGGGCAACCTGTACTGGTGCACCAACGGCCGGTCCAACTTCGCCACCATCCTCCGGATGCCCACCGACCCCTTCGGGGGCGGCGCGGTGTACCACTCGATGTCCCTGGACGGCTACTTCACCCCGATCCCGGGGCTCACCATCGTGATGCCGTCGACGTCGTGGGACGCCTACGGGCTGCTGATGGCGGCGGCGCGGTATCGCGGCCCGGTGGTGGTGCTCGAGCCCAAGTGGATGTACCGGCAGAGCCTCGGCCCGGCGTTCCCGGGCGAGCCCACCGATCCCGCCGAGGTACTCGCGCTGAAGAAGTCGATCATGCGCGGGGAGATCCCGGACATCCCGGCGGACCTCGCTGTCCCGCTCGGCAAGGCCGCCACCCGCCGCCCCGGCAACGACGTCACCCTGGTGGCCTGGGGCCGCGCGGTGTGGACCGGGCTGCGCGCCGCCGAGGAGCTGGCGAAGGAGGGGATCGACGTCGAGGTCATCGACCTCCGCACCCTCGTGCCGCCCGACATGGAGGCGGTGTACGCCAGCGTCGAGAAGACGGGGCGCCTGCTCGTCGCGGCCGAGGATCGCAGCTTCGCCGGCTTCGTGCGCCAGATCGAGGGTGACTGCACCGAGCGTTACGCCGGCCTTCCCGCCCGGGGTCTGGGGCAGAAGTACGTGCCGGGCATCGCCCAGAGCCTCCACCTCGAAGAGAACACCATCCTCACCGACGCCGACATCGTCCGGGCCGCCCGGGAAGTGGTCGGGATGACGGGCGGGATGGCGACCACGCGGGTCGTCGAGGTCGCGCCGCGCTACTTCCTGGTGTGATGGACTTCCGCGCCGCCGAACCTGAGGATCTTCCCACGGTTCGGGCGTTGGGGGTGCCCTGGGAGACCGACCCCGACGAACGGGTGGCCGAGGCCATCGCGGCCGGAGATCCGGCGGTGCTGCGGTTGGTCGCCGTCGATTCTTCCGGGGTGGTCGGCTACGCCCGGGTCACCTTGCCCGCACGGCCGCGCCTCCGGCACCTCGCGTTGGTCCACCTCGCCGCGTCGACGCCCGTGCTCGGGCCTTTCCTCGCCTACCTGCAGCACGTCGTGTTCGTGCGTTTGGGTCAGCTCCGGATGGACGTGCTCTGCGCCGACCGCGCGCTCGACGGCGCGCTCGCCGCCTCGGGCTTCGCGCCGTGGATCGCCCGGGTGGACGGTTGGCGGCACGACGGGGTCACCGCGGACCTCGTCACCTGGGGTCGGCTCGCCGACGGCCTGACCGCTCCTGCACCCGCGCCTCAACGGGTCGTGCGGTCGGTGGCGCCGCGGCTGTCCGGCGTGGTGGTGCGCCCGGTACGGCCGGAGGACGCCGAGCAGTGGAGCGCCAACATGAAGCACCCGGGCGTGCTCTGGGGAACCCATCAGACGGGGACCCGGTCGACGGCGGAGTGGCGGCGGAAGTTGGCACCACGGCCGGGCGGCATCACGCTCGCCGCCGAGTGGGAGGGGCGCCTCGTCGGTCATGGCAGCGTGGACCAGCTCGCCGGTCCGCGCGCGCACTGCATGATGTTGGGGATCAGCGTGGCCGCCGAGGTGCAGGGCCTCGGGGTCGGCGACGCGATGATGCACGGCCTCGTCGACGCTGCGCGCGGGTTCGGAGCCCGGCGGGTCGAACTACAGGTCTACGCCGACAACCACCGCGCCGAGGCCCTCTACCGGAAGTTCGGCTTCGTGGACGAGGGCCTCTCGCCGCTCGGCGCGTGGCGGGAAGGCGGGTGGGCCTGGGACCGCTGCATGGCGCTGACCCTCGGGCCGGCTCAGCTCCCGGAGCCCGGGGCGTAGCTCAGCTCCGTCTTGCCGCTGGCGACGGCGATGGTCGGCGCTTCGGTGAGCCCGGTGAGCTGGACGTTCCCGGTACCGACTGCGACGCGGACCGCACCGCCGCGGGCGGTTCCCGATACGTCGCCGGTGCCGACCGAGAGCCGGACCTTGCCCGACGTGTCCAGGACCACGTCGCCGGTGCCGACCGTCAGCTGGTACGCGGTGCCGAAGGGCGCGACCACCGTGACGTCGGCGGCGCAGGAGCTGATGGCGATGATGCCGCCGGTGTCCCAGTCCACGACGCAGGTGGTGGGCGCGGCGATCTGGACCTCGATGGCGTCGACGGAGGTGCTGGTGCGGACGGTCAGCGCGCCCGTCTTGAGCTTCAGGTCGAGGCGACGCTGGGCGGCGACGAAGCGGTAGACCTCGGGGACAGGCGCGGCCGTGCTGGCCGGCTGGGGCGCGGGGGTCTCGGTGGCGAGGGCGAGCTGGGTGGTGAGCGCGAAGAGGAACATGGTGGACTCCCTTTTGGTGTCACCTCCCCTTTCACGCGCCTCCCTTCCAGAAGCTTCCGCCTGCGACGCGTTGAATTCCCTTGAGGCACGGCGCAACCGGCTGCGACAAGTTGCGACTGGACGATCGGTCGGACCGGGCCGACCGACGGCTACTTGGCGACCGTCTCGGCGTCCTGCAGCACGTGGGGCTTGCGCGCCGGGAGGAGCCAGCCGAGGAAGCGGTCCCGCCAGTCGGAGAGCATGTCGTAGAGCGTGGGGATCACCAGCAGGGTGAGCAGGGTCGAGGTGATGACGCCGCCGATGACCGCACGACCGAGCGGCGCGCGGAAGTCGGCGCCCTCGCCCGAGCCGATGGCCACCGGGATCATCCCGGCCACGATGGCGACGCTGGTCATCAGGATGGGACGCAGCCGGGTGCCTCCCGCCTCGATGATCGCCTCCTTGCGCGGCACCCCCTTCTCTTCGGCCCACTTCGCGAAGTCCACGAGCAGGATGGCGTTCTTGGCGACGATGCCGAACAGGAGGGTGATGCCGATCATGCTCATCAGGTTCAGGGTGGAGCCGGTCAGGTACAGCGCGCCCATGACCCCGATCAGCGAGAGCGGCAGGGAGGCCATGATGGGGAGCGGGTCGAGGAAGCTCCCGAACTGAATCACGAGGATGAAGTACATCAGCAGGACCGCCACGCCGAGCGCGGTGAGCGTGCGGGTGAACACCTCGGCCTGGGTCTCGACGTCGCCGCCTTGGGAGTAGGTCACGCCGGGGGGGAAGGTGCGGGCCTTGAGCTTGGTCTCCATCTGCGAGACCACCTCGGATAGCGGCGCCCCGCGCACGTTGGCCTCGACGTTGATCACGCGCTCCCGGTTCAGGTGCTGGATCGTGGCCGGGCCCATGGCCAGCTCGATGTTCGCCAGCTGGCCGAGCGGGATGGTGCGCGGGCCCTGCGGCCCCATCACCAGCATCGGGACGGAGGAGAGGTCTTCGGTGCGCATCCGCGACTCGGGCGAGAACCGAACCGTCACGTCCCGGGTCTTGCCGGTCGGGTCCACCCAGTCGCCCACGTCGATCCCCGCGAACGCGGGGCGCAGCGCCTGGGCCACCTGGCCGACGCTCACCCCGACCGAGGCGGCGACGTCGCGGTTGAGCGTGACCTCGATCTCGGGCTTCTGCCCGCGGGTGGAGAGCCCGACGTCCACGGCGCCCGGGACCGTCTTCACGTCGGCGAGCACCTTGTCCGCGAAGTCCGCGAGCACGGCCACGTCCTGGCCCCGGAGCTGGAGCTGGATCATCTTGAAATTGCCGAAGCTGTTGCCGATGGACGCGGTGAGGCCGGCGATGTGGTTCACCTCGTCGACCACCCGCCCCGCCAGGGTGTCCTGGTGCGTGTCCCGCTCCGCTTTCGGCGTGAGCTTCACGTAGATCGACGCCTGATCGACCGTGCCGCCCTGCCCGCCCACCGAGGCGTAGGTGTAGAGCACCTCGGGGTGCGCGCGGGCCACGGCGACGGCGTCGAGCACCTTGGCCCGGGTGTAGGCCAGGCTGGAGCCCGGAGGAAGGTCGAGGTTGACCAGGAGCTCCGAGCGATCCTCGATGGGGAAGAACGACGAGCCGATGAGGCCCGTGGCGGGCATCGCCAGCGCGCCCACGAAGCTCCCGCCGGCCAGGATCACCATCGCGAAACGATGGTTGAGCGCCCAGCGGATCGTGGACCGGTAGTTCTCGGTGCGGCGGTGGAGCCAGTTGTCGAAGCCGTCGAGGGCGCGCCCGAAGAAGCCCTTCTTGGCGTCGTCCACCGGCGGGTCCGGCCAGTAGGCCGACAGCATCGGGTCCAGCGTGAAGGACACCAGCAGGGACACCATGACCGACGACGCGATGGTCAACGCCATGGGGCCGAGCCATTGTTCGGAGACGCCGCCCATGAACCCGACGGGCACGAAGACCACCACGATGGAGAAGGTGGTCGCGGCGACGGCGAGGCCGATCTCGGCGGTGCCGTCTTTGGCGGCGGTGTAGTGGTCCTTGCCCATCGCCATGTGGCGCACGATGTTCTCGCGGACCACGATGGCGTCGTCGATCAGGATGCCCACGGCCAGCGAGAGGCCGAGCAGGGACATCGTGTTCAGCGTGTAGCCGAAGGCGAGCACCATGATGAACGAGGCGAGCACGGAGACCGGCAACGCGAGGCCGGTGATGACCGTGGAGCGCCACGACTTCAGGAAGGCCCAGACCACCAGGACGGTGAGCAGGGCGCCCTCGAGCAGGGTCTTCTCCACGTCCTCGACGCTGGCCTTGACCTGCACGCCGGAGTCGCGGACCACGTCCAGCACCACCCCCGCCGGGAGCCCGGCGCGGAGCTTCTCGATGCGGGACCGCACCGACTCGCTCACCGCGGTGGTGCTGGCGTTGGTGGCCTTGACGATGTCGATGCCCACCGCTTCGCGACCGTTGAAGAACGCGAGCGAACGGGCCTCCTCGACCCCCACTGCGACCGACGCGACGTCCCGGAGGCGGACGAGCTTGGCGCCATCGCTGGCCACGGTGATCGCTTCGAAGGCGCGGGCGTCCTCGAGCCGACCCTGGAGGCGGATGGTGCGCTCTTCGCGCGCCCCGGTGACGCGCCCGACCGGCGCGGCGATGTTCGCCAACTGCAGCCCCTGCACCACCTGGCCGACGCTGACGCCCGCGGCCTCGAGGGCGGCGGGGCGCAGCTCGACGGTGAGCTCCGGGTAGACCCCGCCCACGACGTCCACGCTGGCGACGCCCGGGAGGGCCTGCAGCTCCCCCACGATGGCAGGGTCGGCGAGGGCGGTGAGCGCGGCGGCGTCCAGCGTCTCGGAGGAGAGGGTGAGCGAGACGATCGGGAAGTCGTTGGGGTCGAAGCGGGTGAGGACCGGCTCCTCCATCTCGGGCGGGAGATCCCCCCGGATCTCCGAGACCTTGTCGCGGATGTCCTGCGTGGCCTGCTGGAGATCCTTCTCGAAGTCGAACTCGACGACGATGTTGCCGAAGCTGTCCAACGACGAGGAGGTCATCCGGTCGACCCCGGAGATCCCCGCCAGCGCGTCCTCGATGGGGGTCACGACCTCGCGCTCCACCGTCTCGGGGGAGGCGCCCGGGTAGAGCACCGACACGTTGACGACGGGCGGGTTCACCTCGGGGAACTCGTCGGTGTCGAGCAGGTTCAGGGCGCCCACGCCGAACACCACCAGCATCAGCATCAGCACGATGGTGACGATGGGGCGGGTGATCGCGA
>JAYVAS010000822.1:0-3202 GCA_043750895.1 Pseudomonadota bacterium | reverse complement strand
TGGTGGGCGGCATGGTCCGCGTAGCAGCCCCACGCCGCCAGCGCGTCCGGGTCCAGCCAGCCTTCCCGGGCCAACTGCCAGTCGGGGAGCGCCCCCGCGTGGAGCACCACCACCGGCTCGACCCCCTTCTTCCGGGCGGCCAGCAACGCCCGCCGGCCCGCCGTCACCTCGGCGTCGTCGTACCGACCGCGCTCCGGCTCGATGCGCGCCCACGACGCGAACAGCACCAGCCAGCCCGGCTCGGCCCGCTCCACCGCCTCGGCCCAGTCGCCCCGCTCGATCCGACCTTCCGCGATGCTCACCGATCACCTGTGGGATACCCGCGGAGCGTACTCCGGCGCGCCGCCTCCCGGCCTGGAGTCGGAGTAGGCCATGACGCGGAAGATCGGGATCCTGTGCGGCGGGGGGGACGCTCCCGGACTCAACGCCGTCATCCGGGCGGTGGTCAAGTACGGCGTCGGTCAACGCGGCTGGGAGCTCTGGGGCTTCGAAGACAGCTTCAACGGCCTGCTCGCCAGCCCCCAGCGCATCCGGCAGCTCACCCCGGTGTCCTGCCGCGGGATCCTCCAGCAGGGCGGCACCGTCCTGGGCACCACCAACAAGGGGGATCCCTTCAACCTCGCGAAGGGCGGAGATCGCTCGGGCGAGGTCGCGGAGCGCGTCCGCGCGCTGGGCCTCGAGGGGCTCGTCATGCTCGGCGGCGACGGCACCATGCGCATCGCCCGCGACCTGATGGACCGCACCGGTGTGCGGGTGGTGGGCGTACCCAAGACCATCGACAACGATCTGAGCGCCACCGACCTCACCTTCGGCTTCCAGTCGGCGGTGGACTGTGTCACCGACGCCCTCGATCGGCTCCACAGCACGGCCGAGGCCCACGACCGCGTGCTCGTGCTCGAGGTCATGGGCCGCGACGCCGGCTGGATCGCGCTGCACGGGGCGATCTCCGGGGGCGCCGACGTATGCGTCATCCCCGAGCTCCCCTGGTCCGGCGACCGCATCTGCGCCAAGATCACCGAGCGGGCCCGGGTGGGGCGGCCGTTCTCCCTGATCGTGGTCGCCGAGGGCGCCACCCCCGAGGGCTCGGGGCGCCCGGGCTCCGCGGGACAGGCGGTCGCCGACGCCGTCCTCGCGCGGCTCCCCGAGGTGGACGTCCGGATCACCGTCCTCGGTCACCTCCAGCGCGGCGGTAGCCCGGTGGCCTCCGATCGCCTGCTGGCGACCCGGATGGGCGTGGGCGCGGTCGATCTGGTCGAGGCGGGCCGCTGGGGCGAGTTGGTCGCGATCCGCGACGGCGCGATCATCGGCGTACCGCTGCGGGACGCGGTGGCGGTGTACCGCACGGTGGACCCGACGGGTGAGCTGGTGCGGGCGGCGCGCGCGGTCGGGATCGAGATGGGGGGCTGATCGACCCGGCTGGAAGCCGCGCGAGACGGCGGCACCCGGAGTAGGATGCCCGGATGTGGTTGATCTCCCTGGCCCTGGCCGCCGACACCGCCGCGGACCTCACCCTCGCCACGGACCGGGTGGCGATCGGCCTCGCGGAGGACGGGTCGATGGGGAATCGTGCGGCTGGGGTCGGGCTACGCGCCGATCCCGACGGACCCGAAGGCCCCACCCCCGTCGGTGGCGACTGGCTCGCCGCCCGGGCGGCGGTAGAGGGCTGGGTGATCGAGGCCGACGGGGTCGCCGATTCGAACTTCGCCGCCTCGGGCCAAACGTCAGTCACCCTGGACTGGGAAGCGCCCGGGGAAGGCTCGATGGCTTGGCGCCACGCCGCGGGATCCACCGACCGCTACGACGTGGAGACCTGGGTGGCGATTCCGCCGGGTCGTTCGCTGGTGTGGACCCGGCTCCGCCTCGTGCCGCGCGCGGACCTCGGTGGGGTCAGCGTGGCCCGCATCGTGAACCCCGACCCCGACGCGTGGCTGAACGGCTCCACCATGGCGCTGCTCACCGCCGACGACGACGTGGTCACCGCCGAGAGCTCCGAGGACGGCCGCGCCCTCGCGCTGAGCGCCGCCGGCGGCGAAGCCGGCTGGTGCACCGACTGCACCACCCCGGCCGAGCTCACCGTCGGTACCTGGTCGGCCACCAACAACGCCCGCGTCGGGGTTCGCACCACCCTCGGGGACGTCGACGCGGACACGCCGATCGTCGTCGACCACGTCTACGCCTTCGGGATCGGCGCGGACGCCGCCGCGTCGCTGGCGTGGGAGGCCGCCGCGGACCCCGACCCGGACGCCGATGGCGTGGGGGGTGACGACGACTGCGCTCCGTGGGACGACACCGTCGCCCCGGGGCTCCCCGAGGCCGACGACGGGAGGGACAACAACTGCGACGGCATCGCCGACGAGGACCTGCCCGGCCCCGGGGAGGCCACCGACTCCACGTGGGTGCCCGACGTCGACGCCCCCACCGTCGGTGAAGCGCCCGCCGGCTGTGCCGCGGTCTCGGCGCCGAACGGCGCGTGGCTCCTCGGGCTCCTCTTGCTCCGTCGGAGGCGCGCATGATCCTCTGGTTCCTGGCCGCCTGCGCCCCGCCCGCGGGCACCGCGATCACCGTCGACGTCTCCCTCGGGGACGCCGTGGTCTTCGATCCCAAGCTCTCCGGCGACGTGAACGTGAGCTGGGCGGTGCGGGGCTCGGCGAGCGACTGCGCTGTCACGCGCATCCACTTCGAGAACGCCCACGGTCAGGTCGAGGAGTGGGACCCCGAAGTGGCGATCGCGTGGGACGGTCGCGTCACCGACACCGGCGCCGCCTTCCTCCCCGGTCCCTACGCGGCGGTGGTCGACGTGGCCTGCGCCGACGGTGCCACCGCCTCCGGCGTCGCGAACGGCTGGGTGGTGCGCGCCGGCCTCGCCACCGTGGACTTCGTCGACGACGGCACCGACGCCAACGCGCCCCTCGCCTTCCATCGCCTCGACCTGCTCACCCGCGCCGTCACCCCGGTCACCATGCCCGAGTACGCCGTCGTCACCGGCGTCTCCCCGCTCGACGACGCCGCCGGGACCCCGCGGGAGGTGGTCCCGGTGTGGGCCGACGCCGGCGCCCCGCCCTGGGGGGCGGACGCAGTAGACAGCGTGGACCGCAACCTGCCGGTGGCCTACCGGGCGGGCGCGTCGATGGCGATGGTGGTGAGAGTGGGCGATACGGCCGTGGGCGAGGACGGCCACACCTGGCCCGCCTCCGGGTTGCCG
>JAYVAS010000821.1:0-17817 GCA_043750895.1 Pseudomonadota bacterium | reverse complement strand
CTCGCCGTCCTCGCGGGCGGGCTCCGGATCGTCGCCTGGGGGTGGCCCGTCCCCGAGGTCGAGCGCACGGTGCTCGCGCAGCTCGGATCACAGGCGGCGGCGTGGTGGTCCTACCTGCGTCTCTGGCTCCTGCCCTACGGCCAGTCGATCCTCCACGACCGGCCCGGAGACGCAGGCGTGATCGGAGTGACAGCCCTCGTCGCCGCCCTCGGCGCCGCGGCCTGGCTGCTGCGACGGGGAGGCATCGTCGCATGGTCGGTGGTCCTCGCCGGCGCGTACGTGCTCCCCGCCTGCCTCCTGCCCCTCCGGGAGGTGATGGCCGAGCATCGGACCTACCTCGCCGGCTACGCGCTCATCGTGGGGATCGTGGCGGTCCTCCCGCCCCGGCGGATCCGGTGGCTGATCCCGCTGGTGCTGGCGCTCCTGACCCTGCGCCGGAACGAGGTCTGGCGGGACGAGGTCCAGGTGTGGAAGGGCGCGGTGGACGAGAACCCGGCCTCCGCCGACGCCTGGTACGGCTACGGCGACGCCCTCCGCTTCGCCCAGCGCTTCGACGAGGCCGGCGCCGCGTTCGAGGAGGTCCTGAAGCTGCGCCCCAAGGACGTCAACGCGCTCGTCAACCTGGGCATCACCCAGGTCCAGCGGGGACGGCCCGAAGACGCCCGACGCACGTGGGAGCAGGCGCTCAAGGCCGACCCGCGGAGCTGCGCGGCGCACAACAACCTCGCGGGTCTGGACCTGCGCGCCGGCCGGCTCCCCGCCGCGGTGCAGGGCTATCAGTCCACCTTGTACTGGTGTGACGCTGACCCCATCGCCCTGCGCACCCTGGGCGGGTTGTACGAGCAGATGGGCGACTACCGTCGCGCCGCGAACAGCCTGCGCCTCTATCTGGACGTCGCGCCGCCGGGACCCGAGCGCGACGACGCCGACGCGCAGCTCAAACGACTGGCGCCCTGATCAGCGGCTCGCGATGATGCGGCCGTCCTGGTAGCGGTAGCCGTGGGGCATGTTGCGCGCGAGCCACCCGCTCTCGTCTTCGATCGGCCAGCGGCGGTGCGCGAAGATCTCGGCGAGCCGCCCCCGGATGCGCGTGCTCTCCTCGCGCGGGTCGCAGAGCGCCGCGGCGAGCGGGGCGCGCGCGGACTCCCCCTCCTGGTGGGCCAGGGCCTCGATCGCCGCGTTGCGCACGCCCTCGTCGTAGTCCGCGAGGAACCGCGCGACGGCGCCGACCACCTCGGGATGGGCGCGGTCCGCCAGGTTGGTGAGGAGGTTCCGCTTCTTCTCGATCTTGAACTCCTCTTCGACCCGTTCGGCGGCGAGCAGGGCGAGGAGGAACTCGGTGCCGGCGCGCGACCCCTGCACCCGATCGACGAGCTTCAGCGGCCATTGGAACGAGGGGTGGGAGCGCGCGAACTCGACCGCCGGCGGCACCGCCCGGGCCCCCTGCTCCACCAGCAGCTCGAGGACCTTGTCCTTCTCCTTCTGGTCCTTCAGGGAGTGTTCGAGCTGCAGCTCGAACCGGCGGAACATCGCGCGGATCGCTTCGTCCCCGCCGTTCTCGGCCAGCCAGTGCGCAGAGGCCTCCCGATCGTCGGCCTGGGCATCGCGGTCCGCCAGCCGGGCGCCGTGTTTCTTGATCTGGGCCACGGGCCCGCCACGAAAGATCGAATCGAGAAAACCCATCGCCTACCCGGACGCCGCGGAACGCTAGCCACCTGAGGGTGGATCGGGAAGGGGGGCGCGCACGGGAACTGGAAAGCGGACCCCGATCCCGAGCCGGGCACCCCAATCCGGCGCAGCCGGCGACAGGCCGGCTTCGCCCCCGATCCGCACGAACACCGGGCCGCCATAGTCCGCGTCCACCCGGACCGCGGTGCGCGCCGGGTTGCGCGCGGTCGCGAAGTCGGCCCGCAACGCCGCCGAGACGCTGGCGCGGTCCGTGCGCCACCCGCCGCCGAGCCGGGCCATGGGCACGTCGTCCTGGTTGGCGAAGCGGAGCGGGTTGCCGAGGACGGCCAGCCCGAGGCTCCCGCGCGTCCACCACGGTCCGGACGCCCACCCGAAGCCGGCGCCGAAGAGGACGTCGGTCTCGTCCGTCCCGAGCTCGCCTTCGTCGGCCGCGTTCGGCAACTTCACCTCCCACCCGAGGGACGCCGCGAACCCCAATCCGAAGGGGCGCGCCACCACCGTGCCCAATCGGAGGTCCCCAGGGCCGATCGCCACGTCCCCATCGGCGGTCTGGTCGCGCAGCACATCCCCGGAGGCGCGGACCTGGACCGGCCCCAACACCCCCGCGGCGCCGACGGTCACCGCCCCCCGATCACGTGCGCCGACACGGAACGGCGGCACCATGCCCGCCTGCGCCGAAAACTCTGCGTCCAGGGACCACGTACAACTTGCGGCCGGCCCGTCCATCGGACAAAGTGGGGATGGTTCCCAAAGGTCTTCCCCGTGCGCAGGAATCGAGAACAACCAGAACGCCAACAGCCGGATCGCTGTGACAAACGATCGGGAACTGTTGACCGGCGGTTGACGATCCTGCACACCTTTCTGTAAACTGCCTCACGCCGACTCGCCCCCCCGATCCGGTCGCCTGCAGTGGAGTCCCTGATGAAAAGCCTCTCCGAGAACAGCCCCCTCTCCCGCGCCTTCCTGGTGGTCGGACTTGGGGTCGTCGGCGTCTCCTGCACCGCCGACAAGGCGGGCGACTCCAACGTCGTCACCGACCCGTCGGCCTGCGCGGGCCCCGTCGCCGCCGCCGGCGCGGATCTCGCCGCGAGCCCGGGGGAGCTGGTCTCGCTCGACGGCTCCGCTTCCACGGTGTGCGATGATGCCTCGAAGGTCTACATCTGGTCGGTCGAGGCCGTACCGGCCGGCTCCGGCGTCGACGCCGGGGATCTCGACCTCGCGACCGACCCCGCCAAGCCGAGCTTCACGCCGGACGCGGTCGGGCTCTACGCCTTCTCCCTCGTCGTCTCGGACGCCAGCGGGGTCACCTCGGCCGCGGACCTCGTGATCATCAACGTGATCTCGGGCAGCTCGCCGCCGGTGGCCGACTGCGGCGGGGCGCTCTCGGCGGAGATCGGGGATCGTGTCGACCTCGACGGCACCGGCTCCTCGGATCCCGAAGGCGCGGCGCTCACCTATTCCTGGTCCCTCGCCTCGGTGCCCGACTGCTCGGGTCTGGGGTCGAACAGCGTGTACAACGCCGACAAGGCCACCGCCTCCTTCGTTCCTGACTGCGCGGCGAGCTTCGTGGTAGGCCTCGCGGTCTCCGACGGCGAGTCCTGGTCGGATCCCGCCTACTGCACCGTCACCGTGGGCAATGGCAACCAGCTGCCCGTCTCGGACGCTGGCGTCAGCGGGGACCTCTCGCCCTGCACCGAGCAGAACTACGAGCTCAACGGCTACGGCAGCTACGACCCGGAAGGCGCGCCGCTCACCTACGCCTGGACCCTGCTCTCGACGCCCTCCGGCTCGAGCGCCACCCAGGCCGACCTGAGCGACGCCAGCATCCCCAACCCCGTCTTCGCCTGGGACGTCACCGGCTCGTACAGCTTCGAGCTTCGGGTGGGCGACGGCACCTACACCTCCGCGCCCGACGTCGTCACCCTCACCTTCCGCGACACGGACCAGAACGCGGTCCCCATCTCGAACGCGGGTGCGGACCAGACCATCAACCGGGACACCGAGTGTGAGACGGCCTCGTATGTCTTCACCTGCGAAGACTGCCCCGCGGAAGACGTGAACGTGGACGGCACGGCCTCGGACGACCCGACGGACGGGGACGACATCTCCTTCCTCTGGTCCGACTCCACGGACGAGCTGACCATCTCCACGCCGAACAGCCCCCGGACCACGATCTACACGCCCGGCTTCGCCTCCGAGTACAACGTCGTGACCACCCGCACCTGGGACGTCACGCTCTCGGTCAGCGACTGCGCGGACACTGATCAGGACACCGTCCGGATCACCTACAACTGCACTGGTACCTACTAGGAGAGATGTGATGCGCTCCCCCCTGATTTCTCTCCTCGCCGCCTCCTTCCTCGTCGCGTGCGACGGGGGCAAGACCGACCTCGACCCGGGCACCACCGACACCACCGGCGGCGAGACCGGCAATCAGGCGCCCATCGCGAACGCTGGGACCGACCAGTCCCTGCCGGCCGACGGGGCGGTCCCCCTCTCGGCGGCGGGCTCGACGGACCCCGAAGGGTCGGCGCTCACCTACTACTGGTCCTTCGACGCCGTCCCCTCCGGCTCGTCGCTGATGAGCGGCACGCCGTTCACCGTGAACCACGCCGCCGAGGCGGTCACGACCTCGTTCACGCCGGACAAGACGGGCACCTACGTCGTGGTGCTCACCGTGCGTGACGACAAGAACCTCCAGTCCAACCCCGACTTCGTCATCGTGACGGTCGAGGAGCCGAGCACGCTCCCCGTCGCCAACGCCGGCGCCGACCTCGCGATCTCGGCCGGCTCGGCAGCCGCGCTCGACGGGTCGATGAGCTACGACCCCCAGGGTAAGCCCCTCACCTACACCTGGGTGGTCACCGACCGCCCCGAGGGGTCCAGCGCGGCCCTGTCCGACACCGCGTCGGCCACCCCGAGCCTGAGCACCGACGTGAAGGGCGTCTACATCGCCACGCTGGTGGTCAACAACGGCCTGGTCAACAGCGCCGGCGACTCCGTCACCGTCACCGCCACGACCGACGACAACGCGCCGGTCGCGAACGCCGGAACGGACATCGAGACGTCGGACTGCACCACGGTGAACCTGACCTGCGCCGGTTCGTCCGACCCCGACGGCGACGCCCTCACCTACTACTGGGAAGTGCAGGCCAAGCCGTCCAGCTCGCAGACGTCGAACGCCACCTTCTCCGACCGCACCAGCCCGACCCCGACCTTCTACCCCGACCAGGCCGGCAACTACGACCTGAGCTGTACGGTCAGTGACGGCACCAACTGGGCCACCCCCGACCTGGTGCGCGTCGTGGCGGCGGAGCGCTCGGTCAACTCGGCACCGGTGGTCAACGCCGGAGCCGACCAGGCGGTCGACGCGGGCAGCGCAGTCTGCGAGCCCTCCGGCTACGTGTGGAACTGCGACGAGTGCGGCGAACAGCTGATCACCCTCGGCGCCGACGCGCTGGTGAGCGACGCCGACGGCGACCCGCTCACCTACACGTGGACCGTCGAAGAGGGCGATGTGACCGTGGCGAACGCGGGCTCCCTGCTCACCACCGCCACCATCGAGAACCTCGAGCCCGAAGAGGCCGGTACCTGCGCCACCATCGAAGCGCGGTTCCGCCTCACGGTCACCGACTGCACCGGCGCCGTCACCACGGACACCGTGCGGGTCCAGAGCACCTGCTGCGGCGTCGAGGACTCGTCGTCGCGGTAGCTCGCTCCAACGCGTACCCGGCGAGCGGCCCCTGGTGGCCGCTCGTCGTTGTTTTCGGGTGCGGACCAGCGGCCTCGGACAGCGGCCCCCCGGCCGACCCGCCCGCGGACGCTGCGTCCGGCGTGGCGGTCCTCCGTCCCGACGCCTGCACCGACGACCGCTACCCGGCCCTCGCGGGCGCCTGGGCGGTCGGCTGCTCCGCGTCGGGGCGGGTCGACCTCGCCGTCCACCTGGAGTCGGGGCGGACGGTGTTCCTCGCGGATGCCGTCACCCAGCCGGGTCTCGGGCCGGACGCCCTCTACGCCCCCGGGGTCGGGGTCTGGCGCCTGCCCAACCCGGTCCCCGACCGGGTCGCGCCGATGGTGACCGACCCACCCATCGCTCCCCCGGCCTTCGACGGACAGCGGGTGGCGCTGCTCTACGCCGACGGTGTGGAGGTGTTCGCCCTCGGAGACACCGTCCGGAAGCGGGTCGAGGCCCGTCCGCTCCCGTGGCGCGCGCCGGCCCTCCGCTGGCCGGATGTCGCGTGGTTGGACGCCGCCGGCCCCACCCTGCGTACGGTCGACGGGCAGGTGCACCACTTCGCCGCCGGGCCCGACGGTCCGCCCCTGGACCGGGGCGTCGTGAGCGACCCCTGGCGCGTGTGGTTCACGGGCCCGGGTCCGTCCCTTTGGGTCGACCGACGGCTCCGGACGGAGGCCACCGCGCCGTTCGACGCCGGCTTCGACACGCCGATCGCGGTGAGCGGTCCCGTGCGCTGCGCGGAAGAACGGCCCGACCCGGACGGCGTCGGGCGCGTCGTGTGCGCGGGGGGGACGTTGGTCCCCGGCACCGACCTGACCGGCCACGGGCACCCCGCCCTCTCCGGTCCCTGGCTCCTCACCCGCACCGCCGACCGCACCGTGCTGCACACCCTCGCGTCGATCACGCTCGACCGGGGTGACCTCGTCGACCGCGACCCCCATCCCGCGCGCCCCATCGGCGACTGCGTCGGCGGGCCCACGGTCTGGGACCTCGACTGGCCGGCCACCGGCTGGGAGGTCGTGTTTCACGCCAACGACGGCGGCGAGGCCACCGTGCCGCTCACCCCCGGGCGCAAGACCCTGACCTGGCCCTGCGCGCAGTCCGCCCGGCTCCAACCGGCGGTGCAGCGATGATGCGAACGATGTTGGTGCTCGGCGCGGCCGCGGCGTTCCTGTGGATGGACCCGACCCTCGTGGGGTCGGCGTTGACCGGTCCGGCGCTCGGCGTCGTGGTGGCGGGGCTGTCGCTGCTTGCCGCCGCGGGGGCCGGCGCCGCCCTGCTACGGGGGCACGGGCTGGTGGAAGGGCCGTCCGGCTGGGCGTGGGCCCTGGGGACCGGCATCGCGCTGCATGGGGCGCTCATGACCGCCCTCACCTTCGCCGGCGCCGTCTCCCCGCTGACGGCGGGCGCGGTGGGGATCGTGCTCGCGGCGGGGTGGCTGCGCGCGCCGCGGATCACGCCCCCCCGTGTGGGTACGCTGGCGCTGGTCGTCGGCGCGGTGCTGCTGCTCCCCGCCGTGGTCGACGCCCTCGCGCCGCCCACCGACACCGACGAGCTCTACTACCAGCTCGCGATCCCCCGGTGGATCCTGACGCACGGCGCCTTGAGCGGCGGCGTGCTCCATCCCGACCACAGCCGCCCGCTGCCCATCCAGGTGGTGCAGGCCGGGCTCTACGCCGTGGGTGGGCTCACCGCCCCCCGCTTCTGGCACCTCGGCATCAGCATCGCGCTGGTGCTGCTGGTGCGCGACGCCGCCGAAGCCCGCTTCGGTCCCGGGCGCGGCACGCTCCCCGCGTTGGCGCTCCTGGGCAGCTGGTCCTTCGTGAAGGAGGCGGGCCTCTCCTACAACAACGTCCCCGTCGCGCTCTGGCTCCTGCTCGCCACCCTCGCCGCCCTCGATCGCCGGGCCGCCCCCGCTGCCTGGATGGCCGGCCTCGCCTTCGCCGCCAAGTTCACCGCCGCGCCGCTCGTCGCCGGCCTCGCGCTGCTGGTCCTGATCGACACCCGGAAGCTCCCTTCGCCCCTCGCGGTCGCCGGGGTGTTCGTCCCGGTGGCGCCCTGGCTGGCCCGCAACCTGGCGCGCGGAGACCACCCCCTCTTTCCCTTCGCCGGCTGGCCGGAGGCGGCCGACTTCGTCTTCGTCTACGCGGAGAAGTACGGGGTCGGCCACACCGCCCTGGACGCGCTGCGCCTCCCGCTCGACCTCCTGTTTCGCGCCGAGCCCGACAGCTTCGTGTTCCTCGGCCGCATCTCGCTCGTCTGGGGCCTCCTGCTGTTCGCCGCCCCCCAATGGCGCCGCCCCGACGTGAGGCGCTTGGCTCTCCTGGTCGCGGTCGGCTTCGTGGGGTGGGCCGTCTCCGCCCAGCTCCTCCGCTACCTGCTGCCGCTCGCCGGCATCGCCGCCCTGCTGCTCGGCGCCGTCCGACCCGGGTTCGCCCCGATGATCGCGCTGCTGGTCTCGCTCCCGGCGAACCTCGCGCCGGCGTGGACGCGTGCCGCCGCCCGCGCCGCGGTCGTCACCGGCCAGGAGGACGCCGACACCTTCCTCACCCGGGACCTGCCGGCGTGGCCCGCCGTCCGCTACGTCCAGGCCTGGGTGCCGCCCACCGACACCGTGGCCCTCCTCAACTGCTGGCCCTCCTACTACATCGACCAGCCCTATCTCCTCGGCTCGGTGGAGGACCACGTGCCGGTGCGCCACTGGGTGTTCACCCATGGCACCGAGTCCGTCCGCGCTCTCGCCGACCTGGGCGTACGCTGGCTCGTCGTCGGGGACACGAAGTACCTGCGCAAGAGCTATCGGTTCCTCCCCGAGACCGTGTGGCAGACCCAGCTCCGCGCCCCGCAGACCACGCTGGAGACGGCCCTGAAGCGGGACGGCGTCCGCGTGTTCTTCGAGAACCACCACGCGGTATGGCGCATCGCGCCCCTTGACGCCCCGGGGGCGACCCCATAAACGCGAGGCGCCTTTCCTTGCGGCGATGGCGGAATGGCAGACGCGCCAGGCTCAGGACCTGGTGGAGTAAAATCCGTGGGGGTTCAAGTCCCCCTCGCCGCACCATCGAAGCGAACCCCAATCGCACCTCCCGCGGTTGGGGTTTCGCACTTTTCCGGGAGCGGATTCATGGAACGATCGGTCCTCTACACCGGCCCCATCGGGGAATTCGGCGTGGACGCCGTCACCCTGCCCAACGGCGTGTCCGTGTCCCTCGCGGTGCTCCGGCACCCGGGGGCCGCCGCCGTCGTCCCCCTCCACGACGACGGGAGCGTCACCCTGCTCCGCCAGTATCGGCACGCGGTCGGTGCCACGATCTGGGAGATTCCCGCGGGGAAGCTCGATGGTCGCGAGGACCCCGCCGCCTGTGCCGGTCGGGAGCTGGCCGAGGAAGCTGGTCTGGAGGGGGACGTCGTCCACCTGACCACCATCCACACCACGCCCGCGTTCACCGACGAGGTCATCCACCTCTACGTGGCGCAGAACCTGCGGCCGGTGCCCCTCGCCCGCGAAGCGGACGAGGTCATCGACACCGTGCGGATGCCGCTCGACCAGGCCATCGCCATGGTGTCGAGCGGCGAGATCAGCGACGGGAAGTCGGTCTGCGCGCTGCTCCTGGTGGCCGCGCGTCAGACCGGGACCATCACGACAGGAAGGTGATGACCAGGTAGCAGACCAACGCGAGCACGAGGCCGGCGTGGATGACCACCACCGGCTTCTCGAGCATCTTGGCAGGCCCTTCGGCCTTCTTCCCCATCAGGGCGATGCCTTCGAACCCCACCGCGAGGAGGGTGATGACGCCGAGCGCCATCCCGCCCTTGGCGCCCTCTTCGAGGAGCGGGAGGTGAGAGGCCGCGCCCATGAAGAACAACATCGGGATGGAGAAGAGGGTGTTGGTGCGCGAGGCGAGGAAGGCGCGGGCGCCCGCCGGACCGGCCTTGGGATCGGCCTGACCACCGGCGGCCACGGCGTCCAGGCTGCCGAGCACGATCTGCTGGTTGGGCCAGATCACCAGCCACACGTTGAGGAACATCAGGATGCCGAACAGCGCGCCCGCCGAGATGGCGACGCCCCAGCTCTGGCCCATGATCGCCCCGCCGCCTTCCATGATCTTCACGGTCATGATCGCGAGCCCGGAGAGCAGCGTGACCATCGCCCCCCACCGGAACCACCACAGCGCGCGGTAAATCAGCTTGCGGAACTCACCGGTTCCAGCGCCGGTCTTGGTCTCGGCGAAGTACGGCACCTGCACGAAGTTGAAGTAGTAAAGCAGGCCGATCCAGACGATCCCGGCCATGAAGTGAATCCAGCGCAGGATGAACTGCACGCCGTCCGGGTAAGAAAAAAGGGACATGGGTGGCTCCGAATGCCGGGAGGCTATCACCTGAGGCCCTCGGGTGGCGTACCGTCGCTCACGGATTGGCAGGGTGACGAGGATTTGGCAGCGCGCCCGGGGTGACCGGTGGGGGCCACGATACGCAGTGGGCATGCTGATCCTCTTGAGTCTCGCCTGCACCACTCCGTCCGCGCCACTCGACCCGCTGGCCGAGCAAGGTCGGACGGTCTACCAGGCCAATTGCACGGCGTGCCACAACTCCGACCCGAACAAGGTCGGGACGGTCGGTCCGGCGGTGGCTGGCTCCTCGCGCGCGTTGCTCGAGGCGCGGATCGTTCGCGGCGAGTACCCCCCGGGCTACACGCCCAAGCGGGAGACCCACGCGATGGCGGCGATGCCCCACCTCGCCGGGGACGTGGACGCGCTGACGGCCTACCTGGCGAAGTAGCCGCCAAGGCTCCGCGACCGTCCACCCCGACATCCACGCCGCAAACGGCCGACCCCGCCCCCCCGATTCTCAGCATAGGATGTGGATCCGGACCCCACGGCACACTTCGTGCATCTGGTCCTGGTCAATGGAGTCCACCGTGACCCTCCTCCTCCTCCTGTCCTGCTCCGAGAACAGCCTGTCGGGCAAAGGCGACAACGCGTCGGACGACACCGGCGCCAGCTTCGATTCGGACGCCGACACCGACGCCGACAGCGACGCCGACGCCGACGCCGACACGCCCCCCGAGGAAGAGGACGACTTCCTCAAGCTCGCCCCCGCGGCCACCGACGCCTACGTGTTCGTCGCCAACCCGGCCCGGGACACCGTCACCCGCATCGCCGTCCCCAGCCTCGCGGTCGACACCACCACCGTGGGGGACAACCCCACCGCGGTGCTCACCACCGCCGACTACCTGCGCGCCGTGACCTTCAACGAAGCGTCCGACGACGTCACCATCATCGACGCGATCAGCTTCGAGACCACCACGGTGGCGGTGCGCGACAACTTCAACACGATGTCGATGTCTCCCGACGGCAAGTGGATCATGGCCTGGTACGACCAGGACATCGACTCCGCGTCCAGCTCGGGCGGGGTGCAGAGCTTCAACGAGGTCAGCTTCGTGAACCTCGAGACGGCCGCGCACACCCCGATGGCGGTCGGCTTCAACCCCCACGGGGTGCGTTGGACGCCCGACGGCGCCCGCGCCCTCGTCGTGAGCGACGCCGCCCTGGCCGTGGTCAACCTCACCGCGGGCACCCTCTCCCCCACCCTCATCGAGCTCGCCGACGACCCCCTCGCCGCGCCCCCCGCCGAAGAGGTGGAGCTGAGCAACGACGGCGCCTACGCCTTCGTGCGCCAGTTCGGCACCGACGAGATCCTCGTGGTGGACCTGGCCAACCTCGACGTCACCGCGGTCTCCGTCGGTCTGAACCCGACCGACCTCGATCTCTCCCCGGACGGCGCCGACATCGCCGTGGTCGCCCGCGGATCCCGCGCCCTCTACGTCCTCTCCAGCGCCAACCCCTTCGAGACCGCCACGGTCGTGCCCTTCCCCTCGGACAACGCCTACGGATCGGTGCTCTACGCCGGCGCGGGCGAGAAGGCGTTGCTCTACACCAACGCCGACAACATCGCGAAGTACGGCATCTGGGAGACGGGCGCCGGCACCATCCTGGAGCGCTCGCTGGTGAAGCCGGTGGCGTCGATGGGCGTCAGCCCCACCGGCGGCTCCCTGCTGGTGTTCCACACCAAGGGCGACGTCGACGATGCCGACACCTCCGACCCCTTCTACAACGAGTGGGCGCTGACCCTCATCGACCTGGACGACTACCGCCAGAACCCGATGCTGCTGCCGGCCGAGCCCACCGGCTACGCCACCAGCGACGACGGCACCTACGGCTTCTTCATGATGGAAGGCCAGCCGTACCTGGAGACCCTCCTCCTCGATCAGCTCCTCTACGAGGAGATCGAGCTCAAGAGCTTGCCCGCCTACGTCGGCGTGCTGCCCGAGACCAACATCGCCTACGCCAGCCAGGTGCACGACCTGGGCCGGATCTCGTTCTACGACGCCGACGCCCAGACCCTCGACACCGTGACCGGCTTCGAACTCAACGCTGACATCGACCACGAGGATTTCTGATGCGCGCCCTCCCCCTGCTGCTCCTCGCCGCGGCCTGCAACCCGTGGGACCTCCCCAGCAACGGCTCTTTCTACCTGGACGAGCCCACATGGGACGAGGACGTCGTCGCCGCTTCGGACGGCGTCTACGTCTCGCTCCCCGCCGGGGACGCCCTGGTTCGGGTCCAAGCGGACGGCACCTGGACCCAGGTGGACCTCCGCGGCGCGTCCGCGGACCGCATGGTGCTCGCCCCGGACGGCCAGACCGTGATGACCTGGACCTCCTGGCCCACCTGCGCCGACGAGGACCCCAAGGTGAAGCTGGTGTCCGACTGCAACGAGGACGACCTCGGCACCGGGCACGAGTTCGTGCTGGTGCGGGATGGCGCGGTCGTCTCGGACCCCCTGGACGTGCCCTACCAGTACAACGCCATCGGCTTCAACGCCGAGGGGACCCTCGCCGCCGCCTGGCTCGACTTCGCCAACGCCGGCAGCATCGAGGTGGACGGCGTGCTCAACCTGACCGAGGCGGTGTTCATCCCCATGGACGGGAGCGCCGCCTTCCCCGTCCCGGTCGGCTTCGCGCCCGAGGATGTGCTGTTCACCCAGGGGTCGAACCCCCGGGCGGTCGTGCTCTCGCGGAGCCAGGTGGCGGTCGTGGACCTCACCGAGCGCCGGGTCACCGTGACCTACCCGCTCACGCTCGACCCCGACAACGAGGTGCAGCCCACCGCGGTCGCCCTCACCCCCGACGGCAACTACGCCCTGGTGAGCGTCGCGGGCAGCGCCGACCTCTACGTCCTCGACCTCGGCCAGGAGTCCATCGACATCGTCGAGCTGAACGGCGTGCCCAGCGACCTGCTGGTGGACGCCGCCAACGACCGGACGGTGATCGTCTACGCCAACTCCCGGACGGTGGACGTGCTCGAGCACGTGTACTTCGAGACCGAGACCTTCCAGCTCGACGAGCCGGCCGCCAGCGTCCTTCCGGTGGACGGCAAGGCCCTGCTCTACAATCCGAGCCAGAGCGTCCACGACGTCTACCTGTTCGATGTCGCCACCGGAGCGGTCACCGAGTACCGCGCCGAGAACCCGGTCATGGACATGGTGATCACCGCCGACCAGACCCGGGCGGTCGCCACGATGAACACCGAGTCCAGCAGCGGGGGCGGCGTGGGCGGCTACTACGACAGCCACTACGGCCTGTCGATCTTCGACCTCACCGACGACCGCACCCCCATCGCGCTCCTGCTCGAGGGCCGGCCCCTCGGCGTCGCGCTGGTGGAAGAGGGCAGCGCCAACCACGCGCTGGTGCTCTCGGACGGCGTCGATCAGCTCCTGCAGATCGACCTCGCCGACGCCACCAACAACCCCATCGATCTCTCCGAACCCCCGCTCGGCATCGCGGCCCAACCCGGCGGCGACTTCGTGGTCACCGAGGATTCTCCGCTCGGCGCCATCGCCTTCCTCACCCCCGGCTCCGACGCCGTGACCGAAGTGTCCGGTTTCGCTGCCACCAATCTCTTCCGCGACTACCCGCTGCCCCGCCGCGGGGAGGAGTAGACCATGTTGTTCTCCCTCCTTTCTTCCGCCCTGGCCGCCACCAACGAGGTCGATCTCGAGGTGGGCTGGCTCGGCTCCTCCGACGCAAGCTTCAACCGCGTCTCCGACACCGACCTCCTGCCTTCCTACGGCCTACGCGTAGGACTCAAGGTGCACGAGCGGGTGGCCGTCGTGGCCGGGTGGCAGCACAGCCAGACCGGCGCCCGGATCTCCAGCGGCGACGACAGCTACTACTACGACGGCGGTGGAAACTCGAGCTTCACCGCTGCGTACTTCGGGGAGATGCTCAGCGTGGGCGCCAAGGCCGACGTGCGCGTCAACGACTACTTCTACCCCTACCTGACCGCCCAAGGCGCGCTGGTGGTCGGTACCGTGCGCCTCGACGACGACAGCGGCGCCGACGACAACCTCGGTCAGCGGAAGCAGGGCGGCACCACCGGCGGCGGGCTGCTCGCGATCGGCGCCGAGGTCCCGGTGGCGCTGGGCAGCAGCGGCATCGCCCTCGCGCCCTACCTGGAGGTCGGCTACGGCCTGCTGGCCCCGATGGCCCTCGAGGACCTGGGTGCCTTGAAGTTGGGCGGCTTCACGGGCCGCGCCGGCTTCGGGGTTCGTTTCTGATGGAGACCCGCATGCTCCTGTTGCCGTTCGTCGTGGCGTGCAGCTCCTACGACCTCCAAATGAGCGACGAAGCCAGCGACGGCGCCTTCACCGACGCCGACGGCGCCCCGGCCTCCGACACCGCCGCGAGCACGGACACCACCGCGCCCCCCGAACAGGAGGACGACTTCCTCGCCCTCGCCCCCGCCGCCACCGACGCCTACGTCTTCGTGGCCAACCCGGACCGCGCCACCGTCACCCGCATCTCGGTGCCGGGGCTCCAGGTCGAGACCCGGGCGGTGGGCTCCGAACCCGTCGCGGTCGTCACCACCGACGACTACCAGCACGCCATCACGCTCAACGTCGGGAGCGACGACGTCTCGATCATCGAGGCCGCCACCTTCGAGGTCACCACCGTCGGCATCCGCGAGAACATGAACCGCATCTCGCTCGCGCCCGACGGGGTGTGGGCGATGGCCTGGTACGACCCCGACGCCGACCAGGACGGACAGAACGACGGCGTCCACAGCTTCAACGAGGTCAGCTTCGTCAACCTCGTGACCGGCACGCACACCCCCCTCGCCGTGGGCTTCAACCCCCACGGGGTGGAGTGGACGCCCGACGGCGCCCGCGCGCTGGTGGTCAGCGACGGCACGCTCGCGGTGTTGAACCTCACCGCCGCCACCCTGGAGCCGCACCTCATCGACATCGCCGAGGATCCCCTCGACGCGCCCCCGGCCGAAGAGGTGGTGATCACCCCCGACGGCCGCTTCGCGTTCGTGCGTCAGTTCGGCGCCGACAGCATCCTCTGCGTGTCGCTCGACGACCTCACCGTCGACGTGTTCCCGGCCGGCTCCAACCCCACCGACCTCGACCTTGCCCCCGACGGCGGGCACATCACCGTGGTGGCGCGCGCCTCTCGGGAGCTGCTCAGCTGGGCGACGGGCAACCCCTACGAGGACCCCGACGTCGTCGACCTTCCGGGGGATTCGGAGTACGGCTCGGTCGTGTTCGCCGGCGCCGGCGACGTCGCGGTGCTCTACACCAACGCGACGGCCACCCCCAGGTACGGGCTCTGGGACATCGCCACCGGCACCGTCACCGAGCGCACCCTGGTGAAGCCCATCTCGTCCATCGGCCTGTCCCCCACCGGCGGGTCGCTCATCGTCTTCCACACCCGGTCCGACGCCGCCGACGCCGAGCCGGACAGCCCGTTCAACGGCCGCTGGGCGCTCACCCTCATCGACATGGACGACCAGCGGCAGAACCCCATGGTCCTCGCCGCCGAGCCCACGAGCTACGCCGTCAGCGACGATGGCCGGTACGGCTTCTTCATCATGGACGGGACCCCGTTCCTGGAGACCCTCGTGTTCGACTCATTGCTCTACGAGGAGGTCGAGCTCAAGAGTGATCCGGTCTTCGTGGGCGCCCTCCCCGGCACCAACACCGCCTGGGCCAGCCAGGCCTACGATCTGGGCCGCATCAGCTTCTACGACGCCGAATCCGGCACCCTGGACACCGTGACCGGCTTCGAGTTGAACGCGGAGATCGACCACCAGGAGTGAGCCGGGCGCGGCGAAGACGGCGAGGCCCTCTCCCCCGTTTCGGGTCAGAGTTGAGCAAATCGGCCCACCGGCGGAGGCCGTCGTGGTACCACTCTCAGGGTCGGAGCGACCACCGCCGCTCCGTCAACCCCGGAGGTACCAGATGTGGAGACTGTTGGGCGGACTCACCGTGGCCAGCCTGCTCGCGTGCGCGGGTGGGGCGGACGAAGACAAGGGCGAGCAGGGCGACGGTAACGGCCCGGGTCGGGACGACCCGACCGACACCACCGACGACACCACCGACGACCCCACTGAGGTCGATCCCTACACGGTGGATGAGGACGGCGACGGCCTCTCCGACGGCGAAGAGGCGGACCTCGGCCTCGACCCCAGCAACCCCGACACCGACGGGGACGGCTACGCCGACAACGTCGAGGTGGACGGCAACACCGACGGTGCCGACGCGGACGACCACCCCTACACCGGGGGCTGGGCCATCGACGCCTGCCGGGACGAGCTGAACGGGGAGGGCTACGGCCAGGGCGACGTGGTCGACAACTTCGCGTTGATGGACCAGTTCGGCGAGACAGTGTCGGTACACGACTTCTGCGACCGCGCCATCTACGTGGTCTTCGCCGCCTTCTGGTGAGGCACGTGCAACTCCGAGGCCGGCGGCCTCGAGGAAGCCTACCAGGACCGGATCGCGCGCGGCGGCATGCTGCTCGAGATCATCATCGAGAACAACGCCGGGCGAAGCCCGTCGCTAAGCGACCTGCAGAGCTGGGCCAACCAGTACGACCTCACCATGCCCGTGCTCGCCGACCCCGGCGCCACCACGATGTGGAACTTCGCGGACGGCCAGTCTTCGGTGGGGCTCCCCTTCACCGTGCTCATCGATCACGGCGTCGTGTCCGACACCAACTACCCGGACGAGCGGGACTGGGATCGGATTCTGGACTAGCTGGGCGCCGGCTGCGGGCTCTCCGCCGCGGTCGCCCACATCGGCGGCTTCCCGCGCTGCGCCACCACGATGAGCAATCCGACCAGGAACAGCACCATCGTGCCGTACTGGGCGGGGGTGAACGCCCCGTAGCGGACGTCGATCGACGACGAGCGGAAGAAGTCCAGCCCCATCCGGAACGGGGCGTAGGTGAGCGCCAGCGCGGCGCAGTAGAAGCCCGGGAAGCGGGGCTTGCGGGCGAGCAGCTCGAAGATGATCCACATCACCCCCGACCACAGCGCCTCGTAGAGGCCGAGGTCGTGGCAGGCCACGTCGACGTTGTGCCCCTCGCACATCCCGTAGACGCCCAGCCAGAATTGGGTCTGCGTGCCCGGGTGGTCGTGCGCCGAGAAACAGCCCATCCGCCCGAAGAACCAGCCGAGGGTGAAGCCGATCGCCAGCGCGTCTCCGTGGGGGAAGAACCGTCGTTTCTCCTTCCAGAAGAAGTACACCGTGAGCGGCACGCACACGGCGAACCCGCCGAAGCTCGACAGCCCCTCCCAGACCCGCAGGGTGAGCGGCAGCTCACTGAGCGCCGGCAGCGAGAACGAAGCCAGCTTCTTGAACATCGCGACGAAGAGCTCGGGGTCCCGGGCCAACTTGTCGGGCTGGTACCAGAGGATGTCGCCGAGGTGGCCGCCCACGAAGGTGCCCAGCACGAGCCAGCCGACCAGGCGATTGATGGCGTCCGCGCTGCCGCCGAACCGGGTCGCGCGCTTCTGCGCGACGTTCGACCCGAACAGGAAGCCGAGGGCCACGAGGATGCCGAACCCATGGATCGAGACGGGACCGATGGGGATGGAGAACGGGTCCCAGGGACCAAACAGGGGGTGCATGACGGCGACTCCGGTAGCCCATCTGACCGCCCCCGGCGAGCCGGCCGGCCACGCTGGTCGTGAACCCCGGCGGAGACTACCTTGACGCATGCACCTTCTCCTCCTCTCCCTCGGCTGTAGCGGCACGCCGATCGACGTCGATTCGGCCACGGTTTCTGACGCCGACGCCGACACGGACACCGACGCGGACACCGATGCGGACGCCGACACGGACACCGATGCCGACACCGATGCCGACACCGTCACCCAGGGCATGCTCAACGGGCACATCCCCGACGAGCCGGTCCCGGCGCCCAAGTTCTCCGCCACCAACATGGACAACACCGGGCGGACCCGCCCCGATCTGATCGGGCACCCGAGCGTCCTCTGGTTCTACCCGGCCGCCGGGACCGCTGGCTGAACGACCGAAGGTTG
>JAYVAS010000820.1:0-5777 GCA_043750895.1 Pseudomonadota bacterium | reverse complement strand
CGCAGGCCGGTACCCGCCCACGGACAGCTCCTCCTCCCGATCCAGGACCACCCGCACCGGGAGCCCGCTGACGCGCGAGAGGGCCACGGCGATGGCAATGTGGGGTTCGAACTCCGACTTCGCCCCGAACGCACCCCCGACGTGGGGGCAGAGCACCTGCACCCGCTCCCGGCGGAGGTCGTAGCGCTCCGCCAGGTCCTCGGCGAGGTCCCACCCGGCCTGGGTGGAGACGTACATGCGCAGCCCGTCGCCGCGCCAGTCGGCCACGCAGGCGTGCGGCTCCAGCGCGGTGTGGCTCTGCGCCGCGGTCGTCCAGACCCCCTCGACCAGGGGCGTCGCTCGGCGCGCGGCGCCCTCGCGCAGGAACAGCGAGGCGTCGATGGGTCCACGGACGTTGCCTCTCCAGCGGGCGGGCGGGATGGGGAACTCCCCAGCCTGGGCGACATCCTCGATCACGGGGTACACCCGGGGCGCGTCGGGGAGCGAGGCAGCATCAAGGCCGATCGCGTGGGGCAGCACCTCCCAGACCGCCACCATCGCCACGATCGCGGCCCGGGCGGTGCGGACGTCCACCGCCGCCACCGCGGCGACCTCCTGCCCCCGGAAGCGAACCCGCTGACCGGGTTGTATCAACACATGTATTGCTTTCACGCCCGGGAGGGCCTGGGCGGCGGCGGTGTCGAGGCGCACCAACCGCGCGTGGGGGTGCGGCGACCGGAGGATGCGCCCCTCCAGCTGCCCTTCGAGCTGTACGTCGGTGGTGTAGGTGGCGGCGCCGGTCACCTTCTCCTGGGCGTCGATCCGGACCGCGTCCACCTTCGCCGGCACGCGTCCGGCACAGGCGTCCTTCACCGCCTGGATGATGCCCGGGTAGGCGGCGCACCGACAGAGGTGGCCGCACAGCGCGTCGGCGACCACTTCGGTGGTCGGTTCCTCCCCGGGGCTCACGGCCTGACGGTCGTCGTAGAAGCGCGCCGCCTCCACGACGAAGCCGGGGGTGCAATAGCCGCACTGCAGGGCGTCTGCGGCGACGAACGCACGCTGCATCACGTGGTCGTCGAGGCCCTCCACGGTACGGACGGTGGTGCCGTGGAGGGAGGTGGCGGGAAGGATGCAGGCGTTCACGACCACGCCGTCCAGATCGATGGCGCACGCGCCGCAGGCCCCGTGTCCGCACACCTCCTTGGCGCCGGTCAGGCGGGCCTGGGTCCGGATCAGCTCGAGCGCGGTGGCGTCGGGGTGTACCTTCCATGACCGCGCGACACCATTGAGGGTGCACGCGACGTCCACCGTCGATGCTCCGTCGGCGACGGCGGCGACGGCCTGGCCCACACTGGCCGCGGCCACCCCCGCGCCCAGGAATGTGCGGCGCGAAACCTCAGGCACCCGACCTCCGCCACGGCACCTAACCGGCTACGCACCTGCGATGCGGTCTCTCTCCCTGCTGATGCTGCTTTCGGGCGCGGCGACGCTGGCCTGCTCAGGCACACCCGCGCCCCCGCCGACCCCCGCTGCCCCACCCGCGGTGGCCCCGGTCGTGCTGCCGCCCATGCCCACCCTCCCGGCCGCGCCGGTGGCGACGGCCCCCCTCCCGACCGACATGGCGTTCTACTACACCCGCCCCATCGTGGAGGCGGACCTCACCGGCAAGTCGCTCCGGGAGCTGACCCTCCTCCGCAACACCGTCTACGCCCGCGCCGGCAACCCCTTCCGCAAGAAGTGGCTCGACAGCTACTTTCGGGCGCAGGCCTGGTACCAGCCGCGGGCCCAGATGGACGAGTCCCTGCTCACCGCGCTCGACCGGGCCAACGCCGCCACGGTGGCGCGGTACGAAGCCAGCCTGACGCGGGTCACGCTCGGGACCCGGCTGGGACAGCTGATGGAGGGCCTGAAGGGCAGCACCTCCATCAAGGACGACGACCTCATCGAGCTCGTCCTCCTGTCGCGCGCTTCGGGCGACGACCTGACCCAGACCGCGGCCAGCTGGGAGGTCACCCTCCCCGAGCGGATCCACACCTTGATCGACGTGACGCCCCTCGACGACCCGAAGATGCTCACGCGCCAACTGGCGGTGGAAGACCTTCGCGACCTCTCCAAGCGGGATCTGCGGCTCCTGCGGAACACCATCTACGCGCGTCACGGCCGGGAGTTCAAGTCGCCCACCCTCGAGGGCTACTTCGGACGGATGGAGTGGTACAAGGCCGATCCGGCCTACACCGACGCCCGACTGAGCGACCTCGATCGTCGGAACATCACCCTCGTGCAGAGCGTGGAGGACAGCATCGGCGGGCCGATGACCGAGCACGAGCAGCAGACAGCGGAGAGCTGGTTCGACGGTGCCTGATAGGCACGCGCGCGCCCCGGTGGGGTGCTGGTCAGAGGTCGGCCCACGCCCCGCGGCGCTGCAGGGGGGATGAGCCGACGGCCTGAAGCAGGTCGAAGACCGCGTCGGGATCGGGCGCGAGGCGGGCCGGCGCGCCCATCATCCCGGCGCGAACGGGCCAAACCTCGGCGCGTCCGGCGTCGACGTGGAGCAGCAGGCCGTCCGTCTCCGTGGTGCAGGGGCAGTTGAAGACGAGGTTGCCCAGGCCCCAGGCGATCACCGCGGCGCCACGGCGCTCCACCGGGCCGAGCGCGTGCGTTCCGTGGGCGGCCACCACGTCGGCGCCCGCCGCCAGGGCCTGTTCCACCGCGGCGCGGAGCTCGGGCGTGGGCAGGTAGGAGGGCGGGCCCGCGGTGTGGAAGAGGACGACGAGGTCGTACACCCCGGGATGGCTTCCCAGAGACGCCAACCGGCCGGGCGTGTCGGGGTCGCCGAGATCCACCTGCAGGACGCGCGGACCCCCGGTGCCGGTCAGGGAAGGAACGTCCCCCAGCGGGACCAGTCCGGCCTTCCGCACCGCCGCTTCGGTCTGGGCCCTGGCCTCCGCCCCGGCGGTGTGGTTGTTGTCGATTCCGACCGCCCGGACCGGGCCCTCGGCCAGCCAGCTCAGGACGCGGGCCGGGTTGTGGAGCGGAACCGCCTGACCGGGCGGGGGCGCGTCGGCCACGGGCCCCTCCAGGTTGACCACCAGCGGTCCGAAGAACCGACCCACCTCGGACTGGAGGACCGCGAGGCCCGCGTCTGCGGCGTCACCCCGGTGCAGATCCCCCGCGATCCACAGGTCGGTCGGCGCCGGGCAGGACAGCAACAGCGCCAACAGCAGCATCGAGACCCGCTAACGTGGCCGCGGCGGCGGCCAGGAAGGTCGACACGTCGCCGCCCTGCTGCGCGTAGCGGCGCGCCTGGACCCCCATCTCGAGGGTGTCCAGCTCCTTCAGGAACCGTGCTTCGGGCGTGACCCGGGCCTCGGCTTCGTCCCAGAGGCCGCGCAGGTGAGGGTGCTCGCCGAGCAGGCGGTCCATGGCCAGTGCCTCGCGGCGGTGTTTCTCCGTCTTCGAGACCCCGTCGAGCGGGGTGATGTCGCCGGTGTCGATCTCGGCGAGATCGTGGAGGATCGCCATGGCCAGGACCTTCCCGCGGTCGAGCCCCGGCGGACAGAGCAGCAGCGCCAGGAACCCGACCCCCCACGCATGCGCGGCCACGCTCTCGGGGGCGTCGATGCCGACGCGGAGCCAGCCCGCCCGGGCGACCTCCTTCAGGCGGACGGCCTCGAGGGCGAGCGCGGCCGGGGTCACGTGACCAGCGCCCGTTGGTCGGGGCGCGCCATGGCGAGGACGAACGGGTCCCGCGCCTGGAGCGCGACGAAGTCCGCCTTGGACCGAACCCCTTTCCATCCGTCGTGGATCATCGCCGCCGCCACGGCGCCGCCGAGGTTTCCCCCGGGACCCAACAGCACCACGGCGTCTGGCGCGTACTCGGCCAGCGCGACGCGGATCGAGGTGGTGAAGTCGTAGGGCTCGACCACCTGGGTGGTCAGGGTGTAGTTGGCGAGGGCAACCGGGTCGGCGCTCCGGGGCCGCCAGATGCGCCCCTGCCCGTCGACGAGCGGGAGGATCGGCGCCGACCAGGCCAGGTCGGCGAGGTCCGCGCCCGCGCGCGCCGAAGCCGGGGCGAGCAGCGGGGTGTGGAAGGCCGAGTGGAGCGGCAGTTGAAACGGGGCGTCACGGTCGCCGATCCGTCGGGGGGGGAGCTGCTTGAGGGCGGTGTTGATCGCGGCGGTGGACCCTCCCAGCACCGCCTGGCCCCCCAGTCGGATGCTCCACCACAGCTCGGGGATGGTGGCGAGGGCACCGTCCACGGCGGCAATGGCGGCGGCATCGGGCCGCCAGTCGGCGTCGGTCAGCGGATAAACGAGCTGCCCGCCGATGACGTTGCCAGCCTGGTACTGCCCCATGGTCTCGATCACACGGAGGCCGTCGGCCAAGGGGAGGGCCCCCGCGACGCTCAACGCCGTGTACCAGCCCATCGAGTTGCCCACGACGGCGCAGATCTCCACGCCGGCGAGCCGGTCCCGGTCGGCGAGGCTGCACGCCGCGGTGAGGATGCTGGCGTTCTCACCGGCGACGTGGAGACGGGAGACGTAGCTCTCGGCGGCGTCCATCTCGGTCGGCGTGGGCCGTCCGAGCCCGGCGCGGAGCGTGTTCGCGACCGCCACCGACGGGGTCTCGCTCAGCGTGTGGAGGGTCTCCCGGGTATAGGAGCCGCGTCCGGGGCAAACCACGATGATACGTCTCATGTGTTGGTCTTCCCGAGCAGGCTCAGGGCTGCGCTGAGGATCTCGGCTTCCTGGAGGAGGACGAGGTTGGCCGCCCCGCCGAGGGGAATGTAGACGTCGTCCCCGGTGACGCGGGCCATGCGCGCCTGCACGCCCCGGTCGATCAGCGCGGTGAAGATGGCCTCCGAGAGCCCGCCGGTGCGTCGGCACTCGTCCACGACCAACACGCGGCCGGTGGCCCCCACCTCGCGCACGAGGTCGTCCACCGGGAGGGGTTGCACCCAGCGCAGGTCCACCACCCGGCACCGGGCCCCGTGCGTATCTTCCAACACCCGCGCCACCCGAAGGCTCATCCACAGCCCGTTGGCCCAGCTCACCAGGGTGAGGTCCTGCCCATCGCCGTAGACCCGGGCCGAACCGATGGGGACCGAGACGTCAGGGTTGGGGTAGGGGGTCTGCCAGAGGCCGTCCCCGTCGGCGTAGAGGTCCTTGGTCATGTAGAGCGCGATGGGCTCGAGGAACATCGAGACCAGGCCGTTCACCTTGGCGGCGGCGACGCAAGTGCGGAGCATGCCGGCGGCATCATCGCCGCGGGCCGGTGACGCAAGGATGATACCTGGGATGTCTCGCAGCGCTGCGATGGAGTTGTCGTTGTGGAAGTGACCGCCGAAGCCCTTCTGGTAGGCGTAGCCGGCCACCCGCACCACCATGGGATTGGTGAACTGACCCTGTGAAAAGTATCGGAGTGAGCACGCTTCGCCGCGGATCTGGTCGCACGCGTTGTGGAAGTAGGCGAGGTACTGGATCTCGGGGAGGGGGAGGCCGCCTGCCTGTCCGGCGCCAAGCGCCAGCCCGAGGATGGACTGCTCGTCGAGCAGGGTGTCGATCACCCGATCGGGGTTGGTCCGCTTCTGGAGGTCGGCGGTGAGGTGGTAGACCCCACCCTTCTTGCCGACGTCCTCGCCGAGGATTGAGGACTCCGGGTACTTCACCAACACATCGCCCAGGGCTCGGTTGATCTGGACGGCCAGGTGGCGTGGTTTGTCCGTCTCCGGCAGGGTGCCTCCGAAGAAGGCACTGCGTGACGCCGGATCGGCCGGTCGCGCCGCCACGGCGGCG
>JAYVAS010000819.1:0-6475 GCA_043750895.1 Pseudomonadota bacterium | reverse complement strand
GTGAGCGGCGTCAACGACCCGGTCACGCAGCGCGTCGCGAGCCCGTATTTCAACTTCGAGGTGACGCGCAACTTTCGCGGCGCGGTGGCGAGCACGGCGGTGCAGTTCGAGGCCCTGGCGCCGCTGTGCACGGCTGAGCAGACCGTGCTGGTGCGCAACGTGGGGGACGCGCCGCTGGACGTGACCGGTAGCTGGATCGAGGGGGACGAGACCCTCACGGCGGAGTGGGTGTCGCAGGTCATCGAGCCCGGCCAGGGCGTGCCGGTGACGGTGCGCTTCCGCCCCACCGCGGGGGGGACGGCCACAGGGTCGCTCGTGGTTCCGTCCGATGACCCCGACGAGCCCGAGGCCTCGGCGTCGGTTTCCGGCCTCGCCGATCCCGAGGACGACGTGGTCGACGTGTTCGTGCAGCAGACCCTCCCGGTGGACGTGCTGTGGGTGATCGACAACTCTGGCTCGATGTCCCAGGAGCAAGGCCGCCTGATCGCCGACATCGAGGAGTACTACACCTGGTTCGACACCCTGGACCTCGACTACCACATGGGGGTCGTCACCAGCGACATCGTGACCCCCACGATGGCCGGGCGCCTGCAAGGGTCCCCTCCCTACATCGACGCCGCCACGACCAACGGGCTGGGGGAGCTGTCCGAGGCGCTCAACGTCGGCACCGAGGACCAGGGGGACGAGTCCGGGCTCGCCGGTATGCAGCTCGCGCTCACCGAACCCCTGCTCTCGGCAGAGAACGCCGGTTTCTATCGGCCGGAGGCGCATCTCGTGGTGGTGTTCCTGTCGGACGAGCCCGAGCAGTCCGGCGTGCCCAGCGCGGACTACATCACCTTCCTCCAGGGGTTGAAGCCCGACCCGACGCTGATCCAGGTCTCGGCGTTGGTGGGGGATCGCGGGGTCGGGTGTGCGTCGGAGTGCGACGGGGCCGCGAACGACGCTCAGGCAGGGGACGCCTACCTCGACCTGGTCGAGGCCTTCGACGGGGTGTTCGGGAGCATCTGCACCTGCGACCTCTCCTCGATCCTCGACACCATCGGGGTCGAGAGCACCCTCTACGCGCGGGAGTTCACGCTGAGCTCGGTGCCCGTCACCTCGGCGGACGTCCACGTCTACCTCGACGGCGCCGAGACGCTGGACTGGACCTACGACGACGTGGGCAACCGGGTGGTGTTCAACACGCCGCCGCGGGACGGAACCCGGGTCGAGATCCGCTACCCGACCCCCCGGAGCTGCCCCCCGGAGGACCCGGCGACGGACACCGGCGCGACCGACTCCGGCATCACCGACACCGCGTCCACGGCGACCGACACCTCCGAGACGACCGACACGGGGCCGGCCGACACGGCGGCGGACAGCGGCTGAGCGACGACCTGGCGGGTGCTCCCCCTGGGGGCGCTCCCCGCGCGGCTCACGCCTTCAGCGCCTGCTCCAGCCGGTCCAGCGCCGCCTGCAGGTCGGCCAGCGAGACCGCGCCGACGCTGATGCGGAACCAGCCGCTCTCGGCGTCGAGGTCGAAGGCCTGGAAGGGCACCACCGCCACCCCGGCCTTGCTCAGCAGCCACTGCCGGATGTCCTCGTTGGTGCGCATCGGGAGCCCGTTCACGCCCGGCCGGTCGAACAGCGCGAAGCGCACCGACAGGTAGATCGCGCCCTGAGGCACGAGGTGTTCGATGCCCAGCCGGGAAAGCCCGGCGTGCAGCAGGTCGAGGCGGGCGCGCACCGCCTCGTGGAAGGTCTGCTCGTACGCGGCGATGGCGTCGACGTCGGCCAGCAACGCGGCGGTGCCGGCCTGCTCGGGGCGGGGGGCCCAGGCGCCGATGTGGCCGATGAGCGCCTTCATGCGGTCGGCGAGCGCCGGCGGGAGCACGGCCCAGCCCACCCGCAGACCGGTGGCGGCGAAGGCCTTGGAGATGGCGTCCACCGTCACCACCCACGGGGCCACCTCGGGCACCAGGGCCGCGGGGTGCGCATGCTTGTGGGCGCCGAAGCAAAGCCGCCAGTACACCTGGTCCCACATCCACATCAGCGGCTTCTGCCCAGTGGTGGCGCGGCGCTCGTTCTCGGCCACGATCGCGCGCGCGATCTCGGCGAGGCGCTCGGGGGCGATGAGGGTACCGGTGGGGTTCAGCGGGGAGTTGAGCGCGAACAGCCGCGCGGTCGCGAGGTGGGGCGCCAGCTCGGCGACGGTCGGGAAGAAGTTGTGCTCCGGCAGCGTCTCGAGGATGACCACGCGCGCGCCGGTGAGCTGGGCGTAGTACCCGTTGTTCCAGCTGGGGGCGCAGAACACGAGCGTGTCCCCCGCTTCGAGGAACAGGCGGTAGGTCGCGTACATGACCGGTCGGGCGCCGCTCGCGACCACCACCCAGTCCGGGCTCACCTCGATCCCCAGCTCCCGCGCGTACCAGTCGGCGATCGCCTTCCGCAGCTCGGGCGTGCCTTCGGGAGGGGGGTAGTTGGTCTGCGCGCCGTCCATCGCGGCCACGGTCGCGTCCCGCAGCGCACGGGGAATCGGGAACTGCCGGGGATCGAAGTCGCCGACCGTCAGGTTGCACACCCGCTCTCCCGCGGCGATGCGCGCGCGCACCTGCCCGGCAATACCGAGGATCATCGAGCCCTGCATGGCCTGCGACACCGCGTTGGGCGCGTCGCGCAGGCGGTTGGGGTCGGCGGGGAGGAAGTCGGCGAGTCGGGCCATCGGTTGCTCGGGAACGCGCGGCGTCTAACCGCCGGTGCCTCATGGTGGGGCGGTGGCGATCCGATCTGGAGCACGGCGAGGAATCCACCATGCTCACCCTCTTCTACGTCTCCATGGCCGTCGCGGGCACCATGCCCACCTGCAGCTACACCGAAGCCAGCGCCGGGGCGCACGCCTCCTGGTCGGTGCTCGGCAAGGTCGACGGCTCCGGGGTCGACGACGCCGACGTCGGCTACGGCACCGCGACCGCGCGGGTGGCGACCGCCTTCGGAGGGTCGGAGGAGCTCGATCTCTGCCCCGCCGGGGATCCGCTCGGTGGCGCCGGTCTGGCGGTGCGCCGACTCGGCCTGATCGCCGTCGACATCGATCCCTCGGAGATCGGGGGCAGCTGTCCGTCGGTGAGCTACGCCCGCGGAGAGGGCGTGGTGGAAGGCATCGCCCGGGTCGAGCCGCGGGCCTTCGCCGCGTCGGCCACGGCGCGCGGACGGATGGCCGTGGACGCCGACAACGCGGCCACCATCAGCGTCGACACCGGGGCGGGGAGCCGGTTCTCTGGCGTCTGGCAGTACCGCTCGGGGGGCCCCAACACCCGCCTCGAGGGGACGATCGAGGTCTCGCTCGCCGACGCGACGAGCGGCGCCCGCCTGAGCCTGCCCGGCATCGCCCGGATCGACGCCTGGAACGGAAACGTCGACGCGTGGATCCGGCGCGGCGACACCTACGAGCACGTCGTCGGACCGGCGCCGATGCGCTTCGACGTCAGCGTGGTGACCCAGGGGCGCGGCGGCTCCATCTGTGGCAACGGCTCGGCCAGCGTCGGCGCCCTCGCCGAGGACGGGGTCGGTGGGATCGACGCCGCCGCCGGGGTTCAGTTCGTCCTCACGCCGTACGGTTCCGAAGACGACTTCGACCGCACGCCCCGCGATGCGCCCGTGTTCGACCTCTGCACCTGCCAATGATCGCCGCCGCGTTGGCGGTGGTTGCCGGGCTGATCAGCGGGCTTCGAGACGGCCTACAGCCCCCACGCCGCCGATCCACACCGCCCCCGGCGTGAAGCCGAGGCTCCACGGCCGGTCGATGTCGCAGGGGACGCGGACGAGCTGACCCTCGGTCATCACCTCGACCTTGCCGTCGCGGATGGCCCACAGCCGGCCGCGATCGTCGACGCCCAGGGCGGTAGGCTCGCCCCCGGGCGACTGGCTCCAGGACGCGCCGTCGAAGCGGTGGAGGCCCCCGTCGGCAGCGACCCAGAGGGCCCCTTCCGCGAAGGCGAGGTGGCGCACCGGGCGTCCCTTGCCGGTCTGGGGGAAACGCCGCACCGGCCCTCCGCCATCGATGACGTGCAGCTCGCCGGAGCGGGTCCCGGTGTAGACCACGCCGTTCGAGTCGGCGGCGAGGCACAAGGCGTCGGGCGGTCCCACGCCGCCTTCGAAGCGGGTCCGCCAGCCGGTGTAGAGGTGATCCTCGGTGGCCAGCAGGCAGAGGAGGTCGTCGTAGCCGTCCTCCTGGTCCGGTCCGTGTTTTCGGGTCTTGGGTTCGGTGCGGAAGTCCCACGTCACCAACGCCTGCTGGGTCGCCACGTGGAGGGTGGTGCCGCGCATCGCCATCGCTTCGACCCGGCGCGCCTCCCGTCGGGAACCCCGTGGCCAGGGGAAGGGCTCGAACTGGCCGCGGCGCCACAGGGTGAGGCCGTAGTCCGACCCCAGCGCGAGCCCGCCGGGGATCGGGCACAGGCAACGCACCGTCGCCACGGCCTCGTCGCCGAGCTGGGTCGTCGTCCAGCGCTCTCGGCCGCCGAGCCGGGGGGGTGGCGCCGGCTCGCTCCGCCAGCGGAGGTAGTGCCGTCCCGCATCGTCGACCGGCACGGCGCGGACGCGCGGACCGGGGGGATGGAAGGCGAAGAGCCCCGCCAGCCCTGGGTGATGGCCGGCGGCGACCAGCGCCGCTTCGGCGTGATCGCGGGTGATCGGCTCGCCTTCGCAGCCGACCACGTCGGCGTCGGGGTCCGCCACGAGGGCGCTCCGGACGCCGAACGGATCGGGATCACCGAGGGCAGCGGCCACGCGGGCGCGCGCGAGGCCCAGCCCGGCGTCCTCCAGCCGGCTGAGCACGTCTCGCGCCCTCCCCGAGGGGATGGCGTGCCGCGTCTCGATGGCGCGGGCGCCGATCCTTACAGACAGTCGGCGGCCGGCGTGGCGGCGGTGTCGGCGTCCGGAGGCGTGCCGGTGAAGCCCTCCGGGTAGGCCAGGAGGGGGACGAGCACCGAGACACACTCGACGTCGTTGGTCTTCACCCGGAGGGTGCCCTCGGCGTAGGTGGCGAGGTCCCATCCGGCGTCGAGGTTGACGACGATCGAGTAGGTGGCTTCCTGCCCGGGCTCCAGTTGGATGTCCTCCACCTCGTCGAAGTAGAACGCCGACTGGGGGTTGGTAACGAGCTTGATCTCGTAGATCAGGAGCGCGCCCTCGCCGATGCTGCCGATGGTCAGGGGCTGGGAGTTCGAGAAGCCCACCACCACGCTGGCCCACTCGAAGGACCCCGCCGAGAACTGGGCCGAGGCGTCTTCGGGAACGGTGGAGATCTGGTTCCCGCCCGCGCCCACCGAGGTGTCGTTTCCGCAGGCAAGCAGGGTGAGCAGCAGGGTCATCGGTTGGTCTCCGGCGGGCAGTGTAGCCGGGTAAGGGGCGTTGTGAACGTCGACTCCTTCCCTCTCGAGGTCGAAGTGCTGGTGGAGGTGCCGCGCGGCAGCTTCCTCAAGCGCGAAGCCGGCCGCGGCATCGAGTACATCTCGCCCGTCCCGTGCCCGTTCAACTACGGTTGTGTCGAGGACCTCGCCGGTGCCGACGGCGATCCCGTGGATGTCGTGCTCCTCGGCCCGCGTCAGCCGCACGGTGCCCGGGTTCGGGCGCGGGTCTGGGGCCGGGTCCGCTTCCTGGACGACGGCATCGAAGACGACAAGTGGATCGCGTCGGCGGAGGCGCCGGGCTCGCTGGCCGGGTTGGCGGCGTTCTTCCGGGTGTACGCCGTGGCCCGGGCGTTGCTCAACGCCGGGCGTGGGCGTCGGGGGCGCACCGCCTTTCTGGGCATCGAGCGCCGGACGGCGTAGGGGACGTGGATGTTCGTCAGGTTCCGCCGTACCCCGACGCTTGCCGAGGCCACGCTGCTCCAGGCGACGCTCGAGGCAGGGGGGGTCCGGGCGCAGCTGGTGGGGGAGCTTCGCCCGGGGCTCTGGGGTCAGATTCCGTCGCCCGACGCGATGGTCGAGGTGCAGGTCGACGAGACCCAACTGCTCCTCGCCCAGGCGATCGTCACCCGAATGGACGCCGCAGCGACGGGCGCCGCGTGGGTCTGCGGCGAATGTCGCGAGGAGAACCCCGCCCAGTTCGATCTCTGCTGGAAGTGCGGACGGGATCGGTTGGGGTGAGCGGGCTGCGCTGTCGGACGATCAGCGCGGCGGCGGCGGAGGCGGCACTTCTTCGACCGTGAAGTCGGGCATCGATCCCGGCACGGGCGGAGGCTCGAAGAGCGGGGTCGCTCCTTCTCCGGGGACGGTCGGGGGGCTGGAGACGATGAGCGTGCCCGGCGCGGGCGGCACGAAGTCGAACACCGGGATGGCCGGCGCGAAGGTGACGGTGGTCGGCGGCGGGGGGACGGCGCTGAGGTCCACGTATGCGTCGGGGATCGGCGGGGGGGTGTCGAGGTCGGGCGGCGCGGGCGCCGCGGCCACGGCTGGGATCGGCGGCGGCGGCGGCGGCGCGACGGCCACGGTGGGGA
>JAYVAS010000818.1:0-2459 GCA_043750895.1 Pseudomonadota bacterium | reverse complement strand
CGATCTGCGCGAACAGCGCGGTGAGGAAGCCGGCGAGGTGCTCCGGGTGGGGCGCTCCTTGCACCGCGTACATCTCGATGATGGTGATGGCGGGGAGGTCGAGGAGCGGGGTGGCCCAGCTCGCCTGCGCCGCGAACCGGTCGGACCGGAGGGACGCCACCCACACCAACAACGCGCACACCGCGTAGATGGAGATCTCGAACGTCCGGTCCCAGCCGAACCCCAGCACCAGCGCCAGCCACGCCGAGACCCCGATGCCGCGGACCACGTTGCCGCGCCGACCCAGTCGAACCCGCTCGCCCCGGATGGCCTCAGAAAAATCGGCATCGATCGGAGGGTTCATCGGGCCCGAGCGTATCATGCGCTATGCGCCCTTCCCGCCGCCAACTGATCGTGGGCTTGGGCGCGTTGAGCGCCACCGGGCTGATCTGGCGAGTGACCGGCTACCCCGCCGCGCGCGGCACCATCCTCACCGGGGCGGAGCTCCTCGTCCTCGACGCCGCGGCGCACGCGCTGCTCCCACCCGCCCCGGGCCCCTACGACCGCGTGGCCGCGAACGTCGACCGGTTCGCGGCTGCGTTCTCGCTGCGGACCCTCCGGGAGGTGACGGCGCTCCTGCTCGTGGTCGAGCACGGGACCTTGCTCTCGGGCCACGCCCGCCGCTTCACCAACCTGCCCCTCGAAGCGCGCCGCGCGGCGATCACCGCCTTGGGGGATCTCCCCGAGCTGGGTCCGGTGCTCGTCCGCGGTCTGCGCGACCTGCTGGTCCTCGGCTACTACCAGGACTCCGCCCACTGGGATGCGCTCGGCTACGAGGGACCGCGCCCCCCGGCCCCGCTCGCGGCCGACTACGAGGCCCTCCGGGCCGCCCCCGGCCAGCGCCCGCGGTGCCTCCCGTGATCTACGCCGGCAGCACGCTCCCCCGCGGCGCCACCCTCGAGGCTGACCTGTGTGTGATCGGCACCGGCGCCGGCGGCAGCGTGGTGGCCGCGCTCGCCGCCGAGGCGGGCCTCCGGGTCGTCGTGCTCGAGGCGGGCGGCTTCTACACCCCCGCCGACTTCTCCCAGCGGGAAGAAGAGATGTTCCCTCGCCTCTACTGGGACGCAGGGGGTCGGACCTCTGCGGACCGCTCGGTGAAGATCCACCAGGGGCAGGGCGTGGGCGGGTCCACGCTGCACAACCTGAACCTGTGTAAACGGGTCCCCGAGGCCCTCCGTCGGCGCTGGACCCGCGACCGGGGGCTCGCCCACCTTCCCACCGAGGCGTGGGATCTGCTCTACGCCGAGGTCGAGGCCCTCCTCTCGGTCGCCCGCATCCCCGCCGACACCTGGAATCGCCACAACCGTCTGCTCGCCGCGGGGGCCGACGCGCTGGGGTGGCGTTGGAGCGGCCTGAGCCACAACCGCACCGGCTGCGTGGGGAGCGGGTTCTGCGAGCTGGGCTGCGCCTGGGACGCGAAGAACAACGCCGCCAAGGTGTTCATCCCGCGTGCGGTGCAGGGCGGCGCCGAGGTGTTCACGCGCACGCAGGCGGTTCGGATCCATCACGACGGCCGGCGGGTCTCGGGCGTGGGCGCGGTGGTCCTCGACCCGGATCGGCCCATCCCCCTCTACGCGATCACCGTCCAGGCCAGCCGTGTGTGCCTCGCCGCCTCGGCGACCGGGACCGCCGCCCTGCTGGACCGCTCGGCCGTGCCCGACCCCAGCCGCACCGCCGGCCGCCGGCTCCACCTCCACCCCGCCGCCGTCGTGGCCGGCGTCTTCGCCGAGCCGGTGGAGGCGTGGCGCGGCGCCCCCCAGACCGTGGAGGTCACGGAGCACCTCGATCTGGAGCACGAAGACGGGGGACGCGTCTGGATCGTCCCCGCCTTCGCCCACCCGGTGGGCACCGCGTCGCTGATCCCCGGATGGGGTGCCCCGCACCGCGCCCGGATGGAGCAGTACGCCCACCTCGCGGCGTTCACGGCGATGATCCACGATCAGACCTCGGGCGGCGTGCGCGCCCAGGGCGACCTCGGTCTGAGCATCGACTACGCCCCGAACGCCGACGACCTCGCCGAGCTCGACCGGGGCGTGGCCGCCTGCGCCGCGCTGATGCGGGCCGCTGGCGCCACCGAAGTCCTGCTCCCCACCCGTCCCTACGACCTCACCGCCGTCCACCCCACCGCGACCGTGCCCATGGGAGACGATCCGGCCCACGCCGCGGTCGGCAGCGACGGCAGACATCACCACCTCGACGGGCTCTGGATCGCGGACGGGTCCCTGTTTCCGACCTCGACCGGCGTGCCCCCGCAGCTCACCATCTACGCGCTCGGGCTCCACGTCGGGCGCAAGCTCATCGCCGCCGGCTGAACGCCGGCGTGCCGGCTCACCCCTTGCGGATCCGGTCGACCAGCGCCACGAGGGCGGCCGGCGGCGCCAGGCGACCCCCCCGGATGCTGCCGGGGAAGAAGAACCCCA
>JAYVAS010000817.1:0-9815 GCA_043750895.1 Pseudomonadota bacterium | reverse complement strand
GTTTCCTGCCGCTGGAACGCCTGCAGGACACCCCGCTCTGCATCGGGAGCGACAGCCACGCCGCCATCGACCCCTTCTACGAGCTGCGCTCCCTGGAGTGGCACGCCCGGGGCACCACCGGCCGCCGCAACGTGCTGCGGCACGAGGGCGCCGACGGTCTCGCCGCGCGCTTGATCGACATCGGGACCGTGGGCGGCGCGCGCGCGCTGGGGCTGGACACCGGGCGCATCGCGGTCGGGTTCCCGGCCGACCTGATCGCGGTGGACGTGACCGGCATCCGCTACCAGGAAGCGCGCCTGCTACCCACGATCGTGTTCAACGGCAGCCCGTCCGACGTGACCGACGTGTGGGTGGCGGGGCGGAAGGTCCGTTAGCCAGGAGCCACCGCGCCGCCGCCGCGACCAGGGCCAGAGCGCCAGCGCCAGCACCCCCGCGCCGCCCCCACAGCCGCACGGCGAGGGCGGATCGACGCCCCCGTCCGACGCTCCCGTCTCCGTCGACGCCGTGTCCGTCGACGCCGTGTCCGGCGTCCCCGTGTCCCCATTCCCGCCGCTGTCGCCCCCGGTGTCCCCCTGCGGTGGACCGATGCGGACCTGGTTCGGGGAGGCCCAGAGGTGCTCCTCGGCGTCGAACCCCCCGTCCACGCAGGCGCCCGGCCCCCACCACACGTCGCCGTCCACCCGCACATCCACGTACACCCAGCCGCGCACCACCTCCAGCGGCACGCGCGCCCCCCAGACGCCCTCCGACTCGACCACCAGCGGCACGATCGGCCCACCCGGCCCGACGAGGTCCACCCCCAGCACCGCCGCCGCGGCGCGCGCCGGGACCGACACCCGCACCGAGAGCACGGCGCCTTCGGGGACCAGCAGCGCGTCCCCGAGGCCGCCGAGCGCCGCCCCATCCGCGTCGAAGGTGATCCCCACCGGGATGGCCGGACCCGAGCTGGCCACGGTGCGGTGGTCGACGATCGCGTCGTGGATCGCGGCCCGATCGAAGGCGGCGCCTTCGGGGAGCGCCACCAGGGTCAGCCCCCCGCCGTACTGGGTAGAAGCAGGGAGCGACTGGTCCTGGGCGCAGACCTCGCCCGGTCGGGTGTCGTGCCGGTCGGTCGCGGCGATGAAGCCGAGGTCGTAGGCGTAGCCGTCCGGATCGAGGGCCAGGGTCACCGCGCCCGGCCCAGAGATCCCCTGAAGCAGGGGATCGTAGGGGTCGCGGGGGTCCAGGCTGTTCCCGTGCCGCGAGTAGACCTCGACCGCCGGTTCGTAGGCCGCGGTGTGGCAGGCCCAGTCCGTGGGCATCGGATGGGTGGCCATGGGGTGGTGGGGCAGCGCCAACACCGCTCCGAATCGGGCTTGCAGGTCGTCGAGCCAAGGCGCGATCTGGGCGCAATCGTCGAGCGTGGCGTAGTCGACGACGCCGCTGGGCCACGCGTCGGCGTAGGCGAAGTCCCGGAGCGCCTCGTCCGCGCCGAAGAGCAGGAGGGTCTTGTGCCCGTAGAACAGGGTGGCCGTTCCGAAGTAGACCTCCCCCGCCGGAATCACCACGAAGCCGTCCTCGGCGCTGCTTCCCGCCAGGACCATGGCCCACCAGGCGGCGAAGGCCTCCTCGGCGATCTGGGGTCGCCCCTCCGTCACGTTGCCGTTCAGGTGGTCGGTGATGGCGACGAAGTCGAGCCCGTTGCCCCGCGCCGTGGCGAACAGGTCTTCGATGGACCCACACTCCCCCACGCAGACCCCCGCATCGCGGGACGCCCCGTCCGCGGAGTAGCTGGTGTGGGCGTGCAGATCGCCGACGTACCAGTCCGTCCCCTCGAACGCCTCACGGGCCGTCGCCGCGCCGACCAGCAGCTCGGCGAGGCCGATGATCGTCACCCGCTCACCCGCAGCGCCGGGCCACGACGTCCGCGACCATCCCGACCGACCGGTTCAGCTCGCCCACCGGCACGTACTCGTCGGCCATGTGCGCCACGTCGATGCTGCCCGGGCCGAACACCAGCGTCCGGGTGCCCAGCCGCTCGAAGTTGCCGCCGTCGGTGGCGAACGAGGCCGCGCCGAGCCGCCGGTCATCGGCGTGGTCGAGGAGGATCCGCTCCAGGTCGGTGCCCTCGGGGGTCAAGAGCGGCGGGGTGACGCGGAGCTGCTCGGTGGTGACGGGGCCGAGCGCGCTGACCCGCTCCGTGACCTGCGCGCACAGCGCGTCGATGTCCATCCCCGGCAGCGGCCGAAACCCGAGCTCGATCACGCAGTGGTCGGGCACGATGTTGATGGCGTTCCCACCCTGGATCGTGGCGACGTTCATGACCACGAAGGGCCGCTCCAGCAGCTCGGCGAACCGGGTCTCCGCCTGCCAGTCCGCCGCCAGCCGATCGAGGGCGTCGATCACCCGCGCCGCGAGGCGGATGGCCGAGGCGCCCAGGTCGGGCTTCGAGGAGTGCGCGGCGCGCCCCGCGCACACGATCCGCATGGCGACGTGGCCAGGGTGCATCCGCAGGATCCGGTAGGAGGTGGGCTCGCCAATCAGGCACAGGCCCGGCAGCGTGCGCCCCTCGGCGCTCAGGCGGTCGGCGACGGCGCGAGACCCGAGGCAGCCGACCTCCTCGTCGTGGGTATAGACGAAGACCAGCTCCCGGGTGAGCCGCGCCAGCGGGATCTGCGGCAGGGCCTCGACCGTGGCGGCGAGGAAGCCCTTCATGTCGGCCGAGCCCCGCGCCACGAGGCGGTCACCGCGCCGGGTGAGCACGAAGGGATCCGACGTCCAGGGCTGGCCCTCCACGGGGACCACGTCCATGTGCCCGGAGATCACCAGCCCGTCGGTGCCGGGAGGCCCGGCGCTCGCCACCACGTTGCACTTCCCGGGGCTGGTCTCGAACCGCTCCACGCGCATCCCGGCCGAGGCGCAGCGTTCGGCGAGGTACGCCGCGATCGCGTCCACCGGACGCGACGAGACCGTGGGAAAGGCGACGAGCGCCGAAAGGGTGGACTCGACGGGCGACATGCCCCAACTCTAACCCGTGCCATACTCGCCCCGTGTCCGTCTTCGATCGCCTCGACCGCGCCCTCCCCGGCGATCTGCTGCGCTCGCGCAGCAGCGCGGGAGCCGTGGTGCGCCGCGCGAACACCGTGGAACCCCGCCCCAATGCACCGCTTCTGATCCGGGTGGTGCGGCACCCCTACCCCCTCGAGCCGGGCCGCCCGTCGAAACGGATGATCTACCGACCGAAGGTAGAAGCTGAAGAATCAGTCGATCGCGCCGCCGTCATCGCCGCGGCCCTTGCCGACAGGCGTGACAAAAGGTCTACTTCGATTCCCGTGCGTCCACGGCACTTCGTGATCCGCCCCTCCCGCTGGCTCCAACTCCCCGAATCGGAACCTTGACCCCTACCCAGGCCGCAGAACTCCAAGCGCTCGCCGGACCGGTCGTCGGTCGGGAGCTCATCGGCGAGGTCACCGAGGCCCTGCACCGCTTCCTCCTGGACGGGTGGAACCTCACCGACATGCCGCCGCGGATCGAGGAGGACCTGGAGTTCGTCCCCAAGGACCGCGAAGAGGTGGTCTACGTCTACATGTACCGGGTCGGGCACAACACTTCGTTGATGAACCAGAAGCGTCTGAAGCCGGCTCCGGTGTTCCTGCGGGACAACCCGAACGAGGGGGGCGAGGTCTACTACCACCGGCCCCCCGTCTACCTGGACGTCTTCTACCTCGTCGCGGTCCACTCGAAGTTCCGCTCCGACGCCGAGCGCATGCTGGGCTGGCTCGTCCTCCGCCTCAACGAAGCCACCCACCTCATCTACCGCCCCCGCCGATTCTGCCTTCCCGACGGCCGGGTGGTGGACAGCCTCGGCCGCCCGTGGGACCCTTCCAACTTCACCGGCTTCCCCACCACCGAAGAGGACCCCGACGACGGGCTGCACCTGGAGAAGGTCTCGCTCGCCCTCGTCGACGACATGACCGTGAGCGACGCCATCCAGTTCTTCCAGCTCATCGAAGCGCCCTACCGCCCCTTCCTGACCTACCGGGCGCGGATGGGGCTGGACGGCCCGCTGTACAAGAGCACCGGCGGCACCACGATCCGCATGCCCAAGATGGCCCAGGCGCCCCGCCATGTGCCGCCCGAAGAGAACCAGGCTTCCACCAACGGGCGTCTGCGCCCCGCTCCAATCGCCTCCCACCCCAAGCTGGCCCCCGGGCCCAAACCCTTCAAGGTCCAAAAAACCGAGTCCGAATCGGACGAATAGGCAGGTACCATGGAATACCATACCCCAGGCGTATACATCCGCGAGGTCGACAGCGGCCCGAAGCCCATCGCTTCGGTGTCCACGAGCATTCCGGGCTTCCTCGGCCTGTTCGAGCACCGCCCTCCCCATGACGCGATCGCGATCACCGGGACCGACGGCAAGCGCGCGCTCCGTGGGAAGGTCCTGCCCCAGCTCGTCGACGAGAAGGGCGGCATCAAGGGCGACGCCAACGACGCCACGACGGCCCTCGTCCAGGCGTTCAAGTTCGGCAAGAAGCAGGTGAAGGACGTCAAGAAGTACCTCGAGCTCTACGGCGCCCCGAAGAACGGGGCCAACGCCCCGAAGTTCGAGCCGGGCACCAAGGGCCGGGTCAAGATCACCTGGCAGGAGAAGTCGGTTGAGTTCGCCGAAGTGAACATGACCCTCGAGGGCAAGGTGGTCACCGAGACCGACCAGGCCGTCGAAGACATGCTCAACAAGCTGCACGAGACCTTCCCGCTCGCCAAGGCCGCGCCGAAGACGGCCGCCGACGTGCTCGGCGCCTACGGCTACGAGGTCAAGAGCACCGAAGGCAGCGCGCTCCGCAGCGAGTACTCGGTGGCGCCGGTGGCCGTCACCAACAAGGCCGAGTTCTTCCGCTGGCTCCAGAGCTACTTCGCGCAGTACCTCATCGAGACCCGCCCCGTGGAAGACCTCGTGGGCAAGTCCTTCGACACCATGGACGACGCCGCGGACGCCGTCTATGAGGCGCTCGCCAACGACGACGCCCTGAAGAACGAGTTCCGGACCTGGCTCTCCCAGCCCGTGCTCTTCAACTTCGTCTCCGGGGTCAACGGCTTCTACGACAACGGCGGCGGCAAGTGCTACGTCTACCTGCTGGGCATGGGGGAGACGAACGGCTCCATCCGTGAGAACCAGGCGGACAAGCTCGGCCTCTACGCGTTCGACGACGTGGACGACATGGCGATCATGGTCGCCCCCGGCCTCACGCCGAACCAGCAGAAGGAGATGCTCGAGCTCTGCGAGATCCGCAAGGACCGCTTCGCGATCCTCGATGGCCCCATCCTCTCCGACGGCAACATGGACATCCCCGCCTCGGAGAAGGGCTACGGCGCCCTCTACGTACCGTGGGTCAAGATCACCAAGCCCAGCTGGTACAACGGGAACCAGGACCACCTCAAGGTCACCGGTCCCAACCGCCGCAAGCTGATCAAGGCCGACAAGAACGAGCTCTACGTCCCGCCGTCGGGCCACGTGGCGGGCGTCTACGCCCGGGTCGACACCGACCGCGGCGTGCACAAGGCGCCGGCGAACGAGCTCACCCTCGGGATCACCGGGCTCTCACAGAACATCAATCGGCTCGAGCAGGGCCAGTACAACGACCGCGGCATCAACGTCATCCGCACCTTCAAGGACCGCGGCACCCGCATCTGGGGCGCCCGCACCCTGGCGACGATGAACGATCCGTCGTGGAAGTACATCAACGTCCGCCGCCTCTTCATCATGGTCGAGCAGTCGATCATGATCGGGTCGCAGTGGGCGGTGTTCGAGCCCAACGACAACACGCTCTGGAAGAAGCTCACCCGCGACGTACGCGCCTACCTCATGCGCGTCTGGCGCTCCGGCGCCCTCTTCGGCCCCACCCCGGAAGAGGCGTTCTACGTCAAGTGTGACGCCGAGACCAATCCCCGCTACCTCATCGACGCCGGGCAGGTCAACGTCCAGATCGGAATCTGCCCCGTGAAGCCCGCAGAATTCGTCATCTTCGCCATCGGCCAGTGGGACGGTGGTGCGCTGATCGAAGAGTAGTGGCCCAACCGGGCCGACGGCGCCACCCGCGTCGTCGACCCGCCCCCTCCCGAGGATCCCGTGGAACTGAAGACCGAGTTCGAGTTCATCCTGCCCCGCGGCTACGTCGACAAGGACGGCACCGTCCATCGCGAAGGGGTCATGCGCCTCGCCAACGCGAAGGACGAGATCATCCCGCTGAACGACATGCGCGTGCAACGCAACCGCGCGTACCTCATCATCGTGCTGCTCTCCCGCGTACTCCCGCGGCTGGGCACGCTCCCCGAGGTGAACACCGGGGTGATCGAGAACCTCTTCGCGGGCGACCTGCGCTTCCTCGAAGAGATGTACAACCGGATCAACGAAGACGAGGCCACTGTCTCGGTGACCTGCCCCGAGTGCGGGGCCAAGTTCGAGAAGGAGTTCGGACGCCTGGGGGAATCGTGAGCTACCCCTTGGAGAACATCTTCAAGGAGGTAGCGTTCATCGCCTATCATTTCCACTGGGACCGGGACGAGTGCTTGGAGCTCACCCACAAGGAACGGCACGCGTGGGTCAAAGAGATCTCTACGATCAACGAGAAGATCAACCAACCGCGTTGAGCGGTGGTCGCTAAGGACTGTGCATGCGGCCGGGCATCATCATCCAACACGGCGCGCTGCCCACCCGGCAGCGCGACGTGGTGCGCTGCGACGTGACGGCGTTCATCGGCTTCGTCCCCTTCGAGCGCTGGCCCGAAGGGGCGACCGGCGGCGACTTCGTCTCCGTCGAGCTGCACCGGGCTGAGGATCTCTACGGCCACCCCTACGCCGACCTGATCGACAGCGCGGCCCAGCGCGCGGCCCGCGCCTTCTTCGAGAACGGGGGGCAGATCTGCCACCTCTACGGGGTGTGCGTCCAGAGCACCGATGGGCTGCCCTCCGACCCCGACGGGCCGATCGGCCCCATCCTGCACCACCTCGTCTGCGACGACGAAGTGGCGATCCTCGCCTGCCCGGCCATGGCCTGGGCGAAGGTCCACGTCGACGGGGACGGCTTCGTCTGGACCGACGCCGACCGCCTGATCGACGTCCTCCTGGCCCACTGCCAGCAGATGAACAACCGCTTCCTGGTGCTCGACACCCCGGCCGGTCTGCACGGGGAGGTGCTCCGGCGCTGGGTCACCTCGCTGCGGGATCGCCAGGTCGAGGACCGCGCCTTCGGCGCCCTCTACTACCCGTGGCTGTGCCGAGGGGACGAGCTCATGCCGCCCTCGGGCGCCGTATGCGGCATCTATGCCCGCACCGAGCTGGAGAACGGCAGCTTCGGCGTCGCGTGGCCGCCGGCAAACCAGCGCATGGCCGGGGTCACCCACACCAGCGTGGCGGTGGACTGGAACGAGGCGGGAGAGCTGACCGAGCTCGGGCTCAACCCGATCATCGTCCAGAGCGGGCGCGGGGTGGTGGTGTGGGGCGCGCGCACGCTCTCCCGAGAGCCGCGCTGGGCGCACATCAACAGCCGGCGGGCGGTGGGCCTGATCGCCGAGCAGCTCCGCCGCGACAACGAGTGGGCAGTTTTCGAATTGAACGATCCGTCGCTCTGGAAGGTGATTGAACGCGACGTTCTGGTCCGGCTCGATCAATTCTGGGAAGCCGGATTACTCGCAGGCACTCGATCTCGCGCCGAGTATTCGGTACTATGCAGCGAAGCCACGAACCCCGTGCTCGCGCGGGACCGGGGCGAACTCACGGTATCCGTACAGCTGCGCCCGGTGGGCACCATCGAGCGCATTCACATCGACCTCCGGCTCGGCGCCGGGCGCTCCTAAGGAGAAAGGTATGGCCAGCTGGAAGGGACGTACGAGAGGCGGCGGCAGCGCACGGCCCACCTTTCGAGGCGGTCCGCCCTCCGGTAGCGGCGGCGGTCGTGCCCCCACCCACGGGGCGAGCAGCGCCACCCCCACGCCGCCCACGCCCACGCCCACCAGCACGCCGTCGGCCCCGAGCGGGTCGGGCGCCTCTCCTTCCCCGAGCGCCCACACCGGGCCGCCCTCCGGCTCGGGCCCCACCCGGCCTTCGGCGCCGAGCGGCCCCTCCAGCTCCGGCCCCACCAGCAGCGCCCCGTCCGGCTCCCGGCCCTCCGGCAGCGGTCCCAGCGCCTCCTCCGGCCCCACCAGCTCCGGCCCCACCAGCAGCGCGCCGTCCGGCTCCCGCCCCAGCGGTGGCGGACCGTCGGGCAGCGGTCCCTCCGGCAGCGGGCCTTCCGGTGGCGGACCGTCGGCGAGCGGGCCAAGCTCGGGTCGCCCCACCGGCGGCAGCAGCGGCGGCGGACGCCCCACCTCCGGCGGCGCACGCACCACCCCCTCTTCCGGTGGCCGTCCCGACTTCGGGGGCAGCTCGGGCAGCGTGGCCAGCCGGCCCACCGTCACCGACTACCGCGCCCACAGCTCGATCGGCGCCGCCAACGGCGAGAAGAGCCCCCGCGTGGCCGATCCGGAGGGCAACTTCATCTTCGCCCTCGAGATCGACGGCATCGAGATCGCGCAGTTCAAGGAGTGCACCGGGCTCAAGTCGACCACCCACGTCTTCGAGCTTCAGGAAGGCGGCATGAACCACCGGGTGCACAAGCTGCCCGGGCAGTCGAAGTGGGACAACATCGTCCTCCGCTACGCCGTCACCGCCGACACCAGCCTGCTGAGCTGGCGGAACGAGATCCTCCAGGACGAGTACACCGGCCGGCGCAACGGGTCGATCGTATTGAAGACCCTGATGCAGGAGGAGGTCCGCCGCTACAACTTCATCCAGGGGTGGCCGGTCACGTGGGAAGGTCCGCACTTTCAGGCGTCGAGCGCCGACCTCGCGGTCGAAATGGTCGAGATCGCCCACGCCGGCATCCAGGTCACGTAGCCCATGGCTGACCCCACCTCGCCCACGCCAGACTCGTCTCCGCCCCGGCTCACCCCCGGGGACCGGTTGATGCGTCGCCTCGAGGCCAGGAACAGCCGGCGGCCCCGGTTCGGCCTGAGCCCGACCTTCTTCACGCGCTTCGGCCTGGACGATCCGTGGGGCCACACCGCTCCCGCGGACGCCGAGGAAGAAGGGGGCCCGGTCTACCTGTCCGGCGCCGGATGGTTGGCGAGCCTCGCCGCGCTGGCCCGCGCCCGCCAGCGCCGGGAATGGCGCAACGCCCGCTTCATGACCCGTCACGCCGGCCCGCGGATCAAGGCGCTCACGCGTATGTGGCCGGGCGAGCACCCCGCCGCCTCGCTGATGCCGGCCCTGCGCACCGACGCGTTCGTGCTGCCGCCGCCGCCCCGGAACCAGACCCAGGCCCCCGCCGCCGACGAACAACCGTTCTGGGCGCCCAACCGCCCGCGGAAGTCGGCGTTCGCGCCGAGGCCGGCCGCCCGCGCCGAGGCCACGCCCACCGAAACTTCGAACAGCCGCCGGCTCTCGCCGATGGCGGTGGTCGGCAGCCGGCTCATCGCCGCCGACGTTGCCGTCGAGTCGGCGCGACTCCGCGCAGACCGCCCCTCGCTCCCGCGCCACGTCGCCCACGCAGCCGCGACCGCCATCCTCGACGCCCCCGAGGTCGAACGCTCGCGCGTCCGCCGCCGGGTGCGCCGCGCCGTGGGCGCCGCCGAGATCATCGAGGTGGACAGCCCGACCCCGGGTCGCCGCCGCATCGAACGGCTCACCCGCCCGATCCGGTCGCTCGCCCGGATGGACCTGCCGGCCGCCGCCGCCCCGCCGCCCCGCACCGCGGCCGCGCTCTCGCGCTCTCCGGTCGCGCGCACCACCAGCAAGCG
>JAYVAS010000816.1:0-1983 GCA_043750895.1 Pseudomonadota bacterium | reverse complement strand
AGGGGCTGGGCGGCGCCGAACTCCTCCACCAGGGAGGTGAGGCCCGGCATCTCGACCAGGGCCAGATCGAGCTCCTTGCGGCCGAAGCGGACGGTCTCCGGGGAGAGGTCCTTGACCTTGAAGGGGAGGTCCGCGAAGAGCGCGAGACCGGTGTTCATGAAGGTGGGGGCGGTCGGGAGCGGAGTGGAGATCATGGGATTCCTCGGGTCGTGAACGGGGCGTCGGACCCACCGGGGGTTCGACCTGACTCCATTCGTGTATCCGGATAGACGAATGAACCGCAAGCGACTACAGCGAAAACGTGAGCCAGCGTCCACTTTTCGATCGCCTCGTCGTCCTCTCCGAGCCCATTCGGGTCCGCCTGCTGCGGATCCTGGCCCGGGAGGAGCTCGCAGTGGGCGAGCTGGCGCGGGTGTTGCAGACCTCGCAGCCCACGGTGAGCCGGCACCTCAAGCTGCTCGACGGGGGCGGCTGGGTGCTGCGGCGCCGGGTGGGCACCGCCACCTACTACCGGCTCCTGCCCGACGCGCTCGACGCCGATGCCCGTCGCCTCTGGGACGTCGTGGCGGACGAGGTGGACGCCGAGGCGGCCGATCCGGTGAGCCACTACGCCGAGGACCTGCGCCGCCTCGAGGGCGTGGTGTCGCTGCGGGCGGCCGACAGCGAGGAGCTCTTTCGCCGCCTGGGCGGCCGATGGGACGACGTGCGGCACGAGCTCTTCGGCGAGGGCTTCGTGGTGGCCGCGGTGGCCGCGTTGCTCCCTCCCGATCTGGTCTACGCCGATCTCGGCTGCGGTACGGGAGGCATGCTGCCGGTCCTCGCGCCCGGCGCGGCGCGGGTGATCGGGGTGGACCGGGAGGCGGCGATGCTCGAGGTGGCCGCCGAGCGGGTGCGCGAGCTGGGCAACGTCGAGCTGCGTCGCGGGCTGCTCGATGGCCTGCCGATCGAGGACGCCTCGGTGGACCTCGCGCTCTGCAACCTCGTCCTCCACCACGTGCGGGACCTGGCGCCGGTGTTCGCGGAGGTGGCGCGGGTGCTCCGTCCCGGGGGGCGCTGGGTCGTGGTCGACATGGTGGAGCACGACCGCGAGGAGTACGCGACCACCATGGGTCATCCGCACCTCGGCTTCTCCGAGGGAGGGCTCCGCGCCCTCGCGCGCACGGCGGGACTGGACCTGCGCGCGTGGCGGGTGCTGCCGCCCGACCCGGCGGCGCAGGGGCCGGGGCTGTTCTTGAGCGTGCTGGAGCGCCCTCGGGGTTGACGGGCGCAGGTCCGTGCGTGGAGTGCTACCCTCGCGCCGATGTTCCTGGCGCTATCGTTTCTGGTCCACGGCGCGTCGGCGACCGATATTCTCGTCCCGGACGCGATCCCCCTCGCGCGGGGGGATGTGGCGCTGGCCGCGCGCCTCCAGAAGTACGTGATCGCCGAGGTGGGGAAGGGCACCTACGAGGTGGACAGCGGCGAGGTGATCCGGCGCTGGGCGGGGGCGGATGCCGACGCCTGCTTCGACCAACCCGCGTGCCCGGGCAACCTCTGGGACGGCACGGACGCCCGCCTGGCCCTGGTGATGTCGGTGGGGGCGGTGGACGGCCGCACCCGCGTCGTCGTGAAGTTCTACACCCCTTACGGTGCCGACCCCGTGCGGGTCGTCGAGGACGACCTCCCGCCAGGGATGGAGCTGGTCTTCGCCAAGGATCTGGCGTTCACCACCAGCGAGGTCTACGGGTCCGTACCCAAGCGGCATCCGGGAAAGTCGGAGACCCCCGAGTGGACGGTCAGCCCGGCGCCGGGTGCGGCCGTGGCGGAGGAGCAGGCCGCCCGCGACGTCGCCCGGGGCCTCGCGGCGGAGGCCGCCCGCGCCGAGGCGGAGCGGGTCGCGGCGGCGGCGGCGGCCGCGGAGGCGGAGCGGATCGGGGCCGAGCAAGCCTGGCAGGAGGCCCAACGGCACGCGGCGGCGTGGGCGCGGGTCGAGTCGACGGCGAC
>JAYVAS010000815.1:0-8008 GCA_043750895.1 Pseudomonadota bacterium | reverse complement strand
ATGATGATCTCGCGGGGGACGGCCGGATTGGTGGTGCCCTCGGCCGCGTTGACGTCGAAGTACAGCGCCGTGCGCACGGCGTCCGGCCCGTCGTCGGTCTGGAAGGTCCCGACGCAGGCGAGCGCCAGCAAGAGCAGCATCAGAAGCTCCCGGGAAGGCGGGCCTGGGCGCCGATGCCCACCGCGGTGCAGGCGTCGGCGTGGAGGCGGTCGGCGTGGGCCTGATCGCCGGCGTTGAGGCGTCGGAGGTAGATGGCGTCCTGGTCGAAGCCCGGCCAGTCGGCGGTCACGCGGAAGGGGCGGCCGAGGGTGCGAAGCAGGTCGGCCCAGTGGGCCACGAACCTATCGACCTCGTGGTGGTTGCCCTCCTGGACGACGATCGCGAGGTGCGCGACCGGGCGGTCGGCCCCCATGGCGTGGCGTACCCGGAGGAAACGCTCGACGTTCTTGTAGACGAGGTGCCGCTTGTCGGCGCCCTTGACGAACTGGTAGGCCTCGGGGGACCACGCGTCGATCGAGAAGTGCATGGCCTGGAAGGTGTCCGGGGCGGTGGTGGGCGCCGTGGCGAGCCGGACGAGCCGTCGGGCCCGCGCCTCGGACAGGATGACGCCGTTGGTGTGGACCTTGAAGTACCGGAAGAGTCGATTCTCCCGGTTCTGCGCGAACGCGTACTCGACGAACGCATCGAAGCCGGGGTGGAGGGTGGGCTCGCCGAGCCAGTGGGGGCAAAGGGAGACGTCGGGGAGGCCGGCCAGCCCCTGCAGGGCTTTCCGCCAGGTGCCGAAGGCCATGAAGCTCATCGGGGCGTCGTGGGCCTCTTCCCGCATCGACTGGCTGCACATCCGACAGCGGATGTTGCAGTGGTCGGTCAGCTCCAGGTTGACGTTCACGCGGGGAGCCGGGCGCGGATCGCCCGCTCGTGGGCAAGGATGTTCTCCGAGCACTCCGCGCAGCGACCGGTGGGTCGCCCCGCCAGCATCCCGGTCCGGATCGCGGTGAGGGTGGCCCCCCGCTCCCAGACCTCGGCCACCGCGGTCGCGGCGACGGACTCCCCCTCGCCCGCCAGCACGCAGCACGGGGAGGTCCGGCCATCGGCCTGGACGACGAGGTGGTGCCAGGCCTTGAGGCAAGGCGCGGCTGCATAGCCGGCCCCGGTTCCGGGGATCGGGAGCCGCTCGCCGCGGCGCAGCGTGTCCCCGTCGAGGAAGCGGGCCAGGGTGGAGGCGAGGCCGAGGCGCTCGGCTTCGTGCAGGGCGGCGCGGGCCACGGCCGGGAGGGCGGCGGCTTCGCCGGGGGAGAGCGCGAGGCGGCGCTGTTCGGGGCGATAGGCGACGAGGGCGTCGACATCGAGGCGGAACGCGCCCATGGCGTGCGCGAGCTGCACGATCTCGACCAACTGGAACCAGTTGCGGTTGGTGAGGACGGTGTGGAGCGCGAGGCGGGGGGTGGCGCCGGTGCCGCGGGCGACGCGGAGCGCGCACAGGGCCGAGATGCTCTTCCGGAACGCGCCCGGCTGACCGCGGAGGGCGTCGTGGGTGGCCGGGTCGGCCCCGTCGATCGACACGTGGACCTCGTCCCACCCGATCTCCACCAGCAGCCGGCGCATCCCCCCGTTGAGCAGAGTGCCGTTGGTGGTCAGGACGCCCTCCATGCCGTGTTCCTTGGCCCGGCGGAGGATGGCCGGGGTCGACGCCGCGATGAGCGGTTCGCCACCGCCGAGCACGCACAGCCGACGCGCCCCCATCGCCGCCGCCTCGTCGACGATGCGCAGCCACTCCGCCGCGGCCAGCTCGCCCTGCGCCGGCCGATGCCGGTCGGTGGTGTCGCAGAACGCGCAGTCCAGGTTGCACCGGAGCGTCGGGTAGACCTCGAGCGTCCACGGTCCACGCGCCCCGCCGCGGTCGCGGTCGACGATACGCGCGGCGATGGCGTCCAGCTCGTCCATCGATGGAGCGTAGCACCGCCGTCGAATAGGGGAGCGGTTGCCCGCGTAGGTAGGGTCGACACTACGGAGTCCGAGCATGCGTACGTCCCTGAACGTAATCCTCCTCCTCGCCATCACGGCCACCTCCCTCCCCGCCGAGGCGCGGCCGCGTCACCCCGCGCGCGGTGGGCCCCACGTCTCCGTGCGCGTGGTCGTCAACCCCTGGGCGCCCGGGTGGGCCCCCGTGGCGCGCCCGGGTTGGGTCTGGATCGCCGGCGCCTACGCCGCCGGCGGGGTGTGGATCCCCGGGTACTGGGCCCCCGACGCCGGCCGTCCCGACATGGTGTGGGTCGCCGGGTACTGGGAGGGGGACACCTACGTCGAGGGCTTCTGGCGTGAATCCAGCCGCCCCGGGATGGTCTGGGTGGACGGCTACTACGACCGTGGCCGCTACGCCCCCGGGTACTGGCAGCCGGTGGGCCCTCCGGCCCCGCCCGAACCCCCCGCTCCGCCCGAGGCGCCCTCGGTACACCACGACTACGAGTAGACCTCTGTAACTGTCTGAAATTGGCCGACGGGGGGTCTCGCCTTAGGTCGTCCGGGCATCGGAGCCCGAGATGTACGCGTCCAAGCCCTCTCCGAACGACAACGACCCGTCCGCGCGCCGCCTTCCGCCGCCGAGGCGCTACACCCCGCTCGAGTGGTTGCTCGCGGTGCTTCGGCAGACCTTCGCGTTCTAGGGGCTCGTCCGGAAACAACCGCTGCGCTCGGCCGGCGCCCCTCGCTTCCGGTAGAGTAAGCGGGTGTCCGCGCCCCACCTCACCGGCAGCTACCTCGTGTTGGAGACCACCAACACCTGCTCCCTCGCCTGCGTCCACTGTGCGGTGAGCGAGGTCGGCCACCCCCACCACGCCACGACGGGCTTCCTGCCCATCGGCCTCGCCGAGAAGCTCCTGGCCGATCTGGCCCGCGTGGGGGCCCGTTTCGACAGCTTCATCCCCTTCTGGCTGGGGGAGCCGCTCGTCCACCCCGAGTTCGGCGCCCTCTACCAGATGGCGCTGCGCGCGGCGGCCGAGCACGGCACCTTCGGCCGGATCGAGGTCCACACCAACGCCACCCACCTGAGCGCCGAGCGGGCGCGCGTCGCGCTCAACGCGAGCCCCGTGCCCCAGGTCTGGCACCTCACGCTGGACGCCGACACGCGCGAGACCTACCGGGCGATCAAGGGCGTGGACCGCTTCGAGGCGGTGATGCGGAACGTGGACGGATTCCTCGCCGCCAAGGCGGCGCGCGGGGCACGCTGGCCGCGGGTCGTCCTGCAGTACATCGTCTCGGAGCGGAACCGGGCCGAGATCCCCGCGTTCCGACGCCGATGGGAGGCCCGTTGCCGCGCGCTGGGCCTGGCGGTCCGCGCGAGCGCGCAGGAGGTGCCCGCGGGGGAGGAGGTGGTGCTCTTCTTCCGCCAGCTCGACTGCCCGACCCCTGAGGAACAGACGCGGCAGAACCGCGTGTTCCGGGAGGCGATGGCCGCCGAAGGGCTGCCGCTGGGGCGTCCGACCCAGACCCCGACCGACGTGGTGGGCCCCAACACCGCGGTGTGTGGCTGTTTCTGGAAGAGTCCGGTGGTGGGCTGGGACGGCCGCGTCACCACCTGCACCCGGGACAACGCCTTCGCGAACGTGGTGGGCTCCATCAAGGACACCTCCTTCGCCGAGCTCTGGTGGGGCCCGCAGATGAAGGGCCGCCGCGCCGCCGTGGCCAGCGCCGACTACCGCGGGCTCTCGGCCTGCCAGGACTGCTTCATCCCCCGTTCGGCGAACTACTCCGCGGTCACCGACGCCGAGATCGAGGCCCATGAGCGCGCTTGAGTGGCTGCGGCTGAAGCCGGCGCCCGGGCTCCCCGAGCAGGTGCACCTGTCGGTCACCGACCGGTGTTTCCTGCCCTGCGCCCACTGCGACATCTGGCGCAACAAGACCGAGGACCTCCCCGAGGAGACATGGCTGCGGGTGATCGACGAGCTCGGGGCCTGGCTCGGGCCGGCGAGCATGAACTTCGTGGGCGGCGAGCCCTTGCTACGCAAGGACCTCGAACGCCTGATGACCCGCGCCACCCGCCTGGGCTTCAAGGTGACCTTCAACACCAACGCCTGGCTGCTCGATGATCGTCGCGCCGCGGCGCTGGCAGACGCCGGCGTCTCGATCGCCTACCTCTCCATGGACGGCTTCCGACCCGAGACGGTGGATCACTCGCGGGGGCGGGCCGGCTCCCACGCCAAGGTCATGGAGGCGCTGGACCGGCTCGACCGACGCGGCCCACGGCCGATCCTCGCGTGCATCCTGCACGCCGGCAACGCCGCCGAGATCCCCGACCTGCTGCGCTTCGTGAAGGACCGGGGCTACGAGCTGGTGGTACAGCCGCTCTACCAGAGCTTCGGGGAGAACGTGCACGACCCCGGTTGGTGGCGCCGCTCCCCGCTCTGGCCGACCGACCTGGGCCCCATCGACGCTGCGATCGACCTCCTGATCGAGGAGCGGCAGAGTCTCGGCCGGGTCTGCAACGCGGTGGGGCAACTCAAGGCGTTCAAGCGGTACTTCCGCAATCCGACCGTCTACAACGGGGAGGTCTGCAAGGCCGGCCACTCCGACATCGCCTTCGACCCCAGCGGGAACGTGCGGCTCTGCTACTTCCTCGAGCCGGTCGGCCACATCGACGAGGGGGTGCCGCTCGCGTCGATGTGGAACCGCGCCACCGCGCTGCGGCGGCGGTACGAGGTGAGCCGGTGCACCCGGAGCTGCAACCTGCTCAACTGCAACTTCGAGGGCGGCTGAGTCAGGCGCGGCGGCAGGTGCGGAGCGCCGCTCACCTCACCGCGACCGGTCCGGGCACCCGCAACAGCCGATGAGTGGGGTCGATCCCCACCGATCGAGGGACGAAGGGAAGCTCGGCCTCGAAGGGCACTGCCACGCCGTCCCCGCGGACCGAGAGGTCGAACTGCTGCGTCCCCCGCTGGAAGCGCAGCAGCACCGGCGCCCCGCCCAGCACGCTGTCGGCCGACACCGTGCCGCGGACCCGGGCGCCGTGATCCGTCGGCGTCGCCGACCAGGTCGCCTCCACCCGCACTGGCTGCCCCCCGTCGATCCAGCGATCCAGCCACGGGCCTGCGCCCGGGTTCTCCGCGAGCACCGCGGCCCGGATGGCGTCGGCGTCCACCGTGCCGGAGGCGAACACCGCCCGGCGGACCAGCCGGGCGCGGGTGGTGCCGAGCCGATCGTCCAGCATCGGCCCGACGATCAGCGGCCCGGCGCAGCGTGCGGCGGTGTCCCGGAAGGCGGTGGTGGCCGCGGCATGGGGGGAAAGCGCCGGCGACATGCCCGCGAGGGGGATGCTGCACCGTTGGAGCCAGTCCCTCCAGGCGAGCGCCGAGCGTGCGCTCAACACGTCAATCGCGAAGGCCCGCCCGAACGCCTCGATCCACACCGCGCCCTCCGCGGTGGCGCCGACCCGACCCGCCCAGGCCGAAGCGGCGAGCGCCTCTCCGCCCAGCACCGTCGGCAGGTCGGGGAGCCCGCTCGGCCCCAACCCCTCGTACAGCACTTCCGCTCGCACATCCTGGTCGAAGCGTAGCCAGGGTCGGATGGCGGCCACCCCCTCTCCCCAGCGGCCCGCCGGCGGCCGGAACGAAGCCGGCAGCTGGACGAAGTCGGTGGGGCCGAGGCGCACGCCCGACCACGTCTCCAGGGGAACGGTGACCTCGGCGACCGCCAACGCCGCCGCGCGGCTCGCTCCTGGTGCGGCCACCCGCACCGCCCCGAGATCCGCCAGTCGCCACTCCCCGGCGGTGACCACCGCCTCCGGGCCGACGTCGCCCTCGCTGTGCACCCGGCTCCGAAGTCCGTCGATCACCGGGTCGTCGGAGCGCCCGGACACGACCACCACGGCCCCCACCGGCACGGTGACGTCGAGCGCGTACGGGAAGGGGCGGTGGTCGCCGGCGAGGCGCACCAGCGCCGGCCCGAGCGGAGCGGCGACGTCGTTGATCCGTGTCTCGGTGGGGAGCCGCTCGACCGACGCCCACGGGACCTCCTGCCGCCAACGGACCCGTACGCTCAACAGGTCTCCCACCGCCGGTGACGCCGGGAGTCGCACCAGCACCAGGCGCCGGTCGGCGCGAGGGGCGAGCCGCGCGGCGGGGTCGACCGCGGCGAGGGTGACGGGCAGGACCGTGCCGTCCGCGGCGCGCACGTCCAGCAGCTGCCAGTCAGTGAACGGGCGCTCCCCACCGGCGTCGAGGCGATCGACGACGACCTCGGGGACCTCCAGGGCGAGGGTGTCGCCGGCCCGCAACGCGCGGAGGACCAGCTCGGTCTCCCCCTCCAGGCGTGCCCATTCGGGGTTCTCGGCCAGCGTGTACGCGGTCCGACCGTCGGCGCGGACCACCGTCCAGGCGGGGTCGGGCTCGGTGGCGCCGAGCACCCGGTAGCCATGGGTGATCTCCGGGAGCGATCGGGCAACCAGCGCCTGCTGGTTGGGGGACAGTCAGGTGCCGCTGAGTGCCTCCATGTACCGGGTCCCCAGCGAGACCGTCGCCACGCGACGCCCGCCGTCCACCATCGGATCGTCCTGGAGCGTCGAGAGCCACGGGTCGGCGCTGCCGGTCCAGGAGGCGGCGAGCGCCCCGACGGGAAGCGCGGTGCGCGCCTCGATCATGCGCCACCCCGACGGGCGGGCCGTCAGCATCGAGGTGAGCGGGTACCCCGAGCCCGACAGCGCCGCCGAGCGGTCTCGGAGGGCCGCGGCCGCCTTGGTTCGCGCGGCGGCGAGGTCGCGGTGCGACAGCACCATCACCGTCTCCATGTCCGGCATGTCCACCGAAACGGAGCCGGTGCCGTCGACGCGAAGCGGCAGCCAGTTCGCCAAGGCCGCCGCACCGGTCGACCAGGCCACGTCCACGGGCACCGTCCAGGATCCGATCTGGGCGTCGACGCCGAGCTCGCGGTCCAACGCCGCCGCGAGGGTGCCGTCGCGATCGAAGGTGGTCTGCGTGGCCCGACCGGCGAACACGACGCCCACCGGGCGACCGTCGGAGGTGACATCGAAGGCGAAGCCGTCCGTGAAGCGGATCGCGGCCGTCGGCCCTTCCCACGCGCCGGTCGACACGGACCAGGTCCGCTCCCCCAGTTGGAGCTGCGGCGCCTCGGCCCCGCACTCGGCCATCGCCGCGCTGAGGAGCAGGAACACGACCACCTCGCTTGCCGGGTGTACCACGTGGCGGCGTGGCGGCGGTTCGCGGACGGGGGGCTGCGGGCTGCGGGCGACGGGCGACGGGCGACGGGCGACGGGCGACGGGCGACGGGCGACGGGCGACGGGCGACGGGCGACGGGTGACGGGTGACGGGTGACTGGCTGACCTTGCCCCAATCGACGTACCACATGGGATTCAGGTCGCGGGGTTCGCCGCGGTTTCGTGGAAGTGTCGCTCGTGATCTACCGGCGCTCGGTAGCCGTTGGAGCTGTGGAGGCGTTTGGTGTTGTAAAAGCCATGGATGTAGGTTCGGATCGCCGCCGAAGGTCGTCGACCGACAACCGAGGCTCGGCGCCGGGCGCCTCCTGCCTTCAGCGTGCCGAAGAACGACGCGACGCGGACGGGGGGTCTCGCGACGAGGGTGGGTCGCGGCATCGCGTAGCGCGACGCGGACCGGGGGTCTCGCGACGAGGGTGGGTCGCGGCGTCGCGTAGCGCGACGCGGGCGGCGGGTCTCGCGGCGAGGGTGCGTCGCGGCGTCGCGTAGCGCGACGCGGGCGGCGGGTCTCGCGGCGAAGGTGCGTCGCGGCGTCGCGCCGGCCGACGCCGTCCTCGTCCGGCGCCTCGCGCCACCGTCTCCCGAGCAGGAGAACGGTTTGAAGACCCTACACAATATCCGCGACACGGCAGCGCCGCGTGTGAGCCCGGAGACCGGAGACCGGAGACCGGGGGCCGGAGACTGGGGGTGTCAAGCCCGAGGACATCGTTTACACCTCGAACCGGGGACATCGTTTACACCTCCGGGTCCTCAGTGTCTGCGCCGCCGTCCGCATCGCGAGCCGT
>JAYVAS010000814.1:0-19639 GCA_043750895.1 Pseudomonadota bacterium | reverse complement strand
GGCGCGCCGTTGCGCGTGATGGTGCCCGTGGCGCTCTTGCCCTTCTTCAGGCCGACGACGAGCGCCTCGATGCCCGGGAAGTAGCGATCACCCTGGGTGTTGACCATGGTGCCGGCTTCGAGCACCGTATCGCCGTCCTTGATCTCGGTGAGGACGAGGTCCCCGACGACGACGGCGCGGTTCGCGGCGACCTCGACCACCTTGGCGTGACCGGCGAGGCGGCGCTGCACCTGGGCGTCCACCACCTCGTCCGCGATCGTGGCGGCGGGCCACTCGATCGGCATCGCCAGGTAGTCCTTGACGGTCACCTCGGGCCGGATCTGGACCACGATGGCGAAGGAGAAGTCCTGGCCGGGGGTGAGATCGCCCCGCTGCACGTCCGGCGTGCCGATGAACTCCATGTCCACCGCGGCCTGCCGGAATTCCCAGTTGATCAGCTCGGCCGACACTTCCGCGCGAAGCTGCTTGCCCCAGCGGGCCTCGAGCAGGCTCCGGGGCACGTGCCCGCGGCGGAAGCCCGGGATCTGCACCTTGTTGCCGAGGCTCCGGTAGGCGTCGTCCAGTTTTTTCTGGACCTCGCTCCCGGGGACGTTGAACTGCAGACGCTTCTGATAGGACGAGATCTGCTCAACCTGGACGGACATCGAGATGAATTCCTTTCCGTGAACAAGACGCGGAGGGGTGCGAGAAGGGGGAGTTGAACCCCCACGGGTTTCCCCACCAGATCCTAAGTCTGGCGCGTCTGCCAATTCCGCCATTCTCGCGGAGACGACGGCGACGATCGGCGGTGCCGACGACCCGTCGCGGGGTGGGTGGTGGGCCCCCCGGGGCTCGAACCCGGAACCTGCGGATTAAGAGTCCGATGCTCTACCAATTGAGCTAGGAGCCCGACAACTTTCAAGGTGGGGTGGACGAAGGGACTTGAACCCTCGACATCCGGAGCCACAATCCGGAGCTCTACCAACTGAGCTACGCCCACCGTAGCGCCGCCCGTATATACTTCAACCGTCAAGGTGCGCAAGTGCTTCGTTGCAGTCCGGCGTGCGCCGGTGCGGTACTCCTCGGTCTGATCGGCTGCGGATCGGTCAAGCATCTCCAGGATACAAGCGACCTTTCGGAGACCCGGCAACGCTTCGACGCCCTCCGCTCCGATCTTCGGCGCGAGCTGTTCGAGCGCAACCGCATCGCCGGCCCGAACCTCTCCCTCGCCCCGCAGACCACCACCGGGAGGGGCCTGAAGATCACGGTGCGGCCGAGCTCCGCGGAGAGCCAGGTGTGGAACTCCTGGCCCGACGGCACCGCGCGGCTCTTCAACGACGCCGTCGGCTACCTCTGGGTCGTAGAGCTGGACACCGCGGCCCCGGCGACCTGGCTGCCCTCCGCGAGTCAGCTCGCGGTCAACGACACGGAGCAGGTGTTCAAGCCCGCCGCGGGCCCCGACGACGCGCTGATGCACCTGCTCACCGCCGCGCGCCTCGAGACGGCGCTGGGCTCGAGCGGAGACCTCGACCTGCGCGTGCGCGCCGCCGATCCCTTCCGGCAGGCCTACCTGGCCAGCACCCCCATCGTAGGGCACCACGAGGCGGTGATCCTCTTCCCCGCCCCCGCCCGGACGATCCACGCCATCGCGATGGAGCTGCGGTTGAGCTTCGACACCGCCGAGGGCGTCCAGCACTTCGACTGGCTCTTCGAGTAGGCGTCAGGGTCGGAGCGCGGTGGGGAGCTCGGGCGCCAGTCCGGGGCCGCTCTGCATCTCGGCCGCGAGCGCAGGCCCGAACAGCGACCGCGCCACGTCCTCGGCCTCGAGCGGGGCCACGGGCGCGTGCGCCCGGCGCCACACCAGCTCCACGAGCGGGTCGTCGTCCAGGGTCACCCAGCCCGGGTCCGGCACCCCGGCCGGGCGGTCCGGCGCGAAGGACAGGGGCATCCACGGGAGCCCGGGGGGCACCACCCCGCCCGGTCCCGCGTCGGGGAGCTCACCGGCCTGCGCGAGGAGGGAGAGCGGGTCGGGGAAGCTGGGCGCGAACGGCCCGGGATCCCACCAGAGCCCGTCGGCGTGATCGTCGGGATCCGCCCACGGCGAGAGGCCGGGGCCGACCTCCCACGCGTCGCTCGCCCAGGGCCACTCCCACGCCGGTCCGAGCGTCTGACCGGTGTAGGGATCGACCGCGTCGAGCCGACCGAGCAGCGGGCCGCCATTCGGCAGCTGGAGCCTCCCCCCGGCACCCGTCTCCGCGACCGCGGTGGCCGCCACGAAGCCCGTGGGAGAGACACCGAGCGGCCCCAGGAACACCGACAGGATGGGCACCTGAACGCCGTCCAACAGCAGCCCTCCGCCGCGGCGGCACCACGCCACCTCGGGCACGTAGGCCCGCGCCTCGGCGGCGACCTGGAGCAGGCCCTCGTACCCCACCAACGCGAGCGCACCGACGCCCTGCAGCCCCCCCAGGGCGTCCCGCACCACCCCCTCCTTGCCCACCGCGGCGATCCGCCCCAGCCCGTCGTAGCTGAGAGCCACCCGCGCCGAGCCGGCCACCACCGCAGCCACCTCCCCCGCATCTCCGAGGCTGTAGGTCACGGCCCGGCCGGCCAGGCCGTACGGGGACGGCCCCTCGTCGCCCAGCGACACCGACGCGGGGCGACCGGCCGTGGTCAGCCGTGCGTCGTAGCCGCCCGGACCCTCCACCCGGTCGGGCGCCCGCGACCACGCTCCGACGGCCGACTCCATCGCGGCGAGGGCGCCGAGCGGATCACGCCGGTACACCCAATCGGCGTCGGCCGTGCGCCGCACCATCCTCCCGGTGGCGTCCTCGACCCACCGCGCCACGCCGGCCGCACCGCCCTCGCCGTCCTGGAGACGGATGGTGGTCTGGGCCCCCTCGTAGGTGTACCGGGCCAGCCACCCTTCGCCGAAACGCACCACCGTCGGTCGACCCGCCCCGTCGCGATCGACCCCGACGTCGACCCCCCGCCCCGCCGACACCCCCACCAGCCGCCCCACTGCATCCCGCCGGAACTTCCACTCGCCGCCCGCGCCCCGGACCCGCGCCGTGAGGCCGCGCAGGTCCCGGTCGATCTTGAGGACGCGCCCGTCGCCGGCGTCCACCTCGACCACCCGACCCCCGCCGTCCCGCCGGAGCCGGACCGCCCCCGGACCGTCCACCGCGATCACCTGGCCACCTCCGTCCCTCCGGAGCGTCCACGGCTCGCTCCCGCGCACCCGGACCCCGCCGATGGACCCGTCGGCGCCGCGATCGAGACCGAGCGAGAGCCCCGGCCCGGTGACCGCCGCCAGCCGACCCGCGGCGTCCCACTCCCACCGCACCTCTCGGCCGTCGCGCTGCCGGACGGCACGCGGCCGACCCGACGCGTCCCGGTCCACGGTGAGGTCCGCGAGTCCGATCACCTCGCCTACGGCGTCGCGCTGTAGGCCGACCGACGACCCGTCCGGCCGCAACACGCTCGTGACCCGACCGATCCCGTCCCGGAGCCAGCCCGTGCGCCGGCCCAGCGGGTCCTTGATCGCGGAGAGGCGACCGTCTGCTCCCCGCATCAGGTCCCACCGCCCCCCACCGCCGACCTCTACCCGCGTGATGCGCCCATCGCTGCGCCGCTCCACCCGGAGCACCGCCAGGGTCGGATCGGTGATGGTCTGGACCTGCCCCGCCCGATCCCGGGTGATGACCCACGTGCCCCCGACCGGGTCGGTGAGGCCCACCACCGCCCCACCGGGGTCGCGGGTGATCGTCCACGCCGCGCCCGAGGGATCGGTGATGCGCGCCACCCTCCCCCGCCCGTCGCGCACCGCCTCGACCCGGAGCGACCCCGGCAGCTGCTCCGAGACCACCCGACCGAAACGATCCCGCCCGATGATCCGGCTCGCCCCCCCCGCCCAGACGCTGCGCACCCGCCCCTGCGGGTCCCGCTCCACGGCCGTCAACCGGCCGACCGCGTCGGCGAGCCGCACCAGCCGACCGTTCGGGTCCAGCTCCAGCGTCCACCGGGCGCCGCCCGGCGTCGCGAGTACGGTTCGGGCGCCGCCGGGCAGGCTCCACCGGTCCGACCCGACCACCAACTCGCTGGCGCGGCCATCGAGGTCCCGCTGCAGCCGCGCCTGTCTGCCCGCTGCGTCGGTCCATCCGGCGAGCTCCCCGGCGACGACGCGGGTGCGCCACGCCGCCCCGCCCGGGTCGGTGAGCACCGTCTCGTCCCCGGTCCGCTCGTGCCGCCACATCCCCCCCGACGGGTCGGTCACCGTGGTGCGGTCTCCGTCCCGCTGGCAGGACCACGCCCCGAAGGCGCCGGTGATGCGCCCCGGCGCGAGCTGCACCCCGGCTCCGTCCGGCCAGGAGATCGACACCAGCCCGCCGTCACCGGCGTAGGTGTAGGTGGTCCGCATCCCGCTCGGATCGGTGTAGCCGAGGAGCCGGCCGCCGTCCCAGCGCCACCGCACCTCGACGCCGTCCTGGTTCACGCCGCGGCTCTCGTCTCCGTCCACCCGGGCTTCGATCCAGGCCTCGACGTCGCTGATCCGGGTCGGCGCACCGCCCGCCTGCAGCGTCGCCAGCGACTCGATCCCGGACGTCCTCCACCGACCGCCGCTCCAGACGCGGGCGACCCGCAGCTCCCGGTGGGCCGCGCCCCCGTCCAGGTCCACGTGGGCGACGCGCACGCCGCAGTCCACCGGATCGAAGACCACGACGTCCCGGTCGGGGGGGGTGACGCCGAACAGCGTCCACCCCGCCGGCCCGAGCAGGGGCGCCAGGGAGAGCAGCGATGACCAGCCCACCGGCATGAAACGCGGGGGGAACCGCTACTTGCGCGCGGAGAGCTGGTACCCGCCCCACCAGGCCGGAGATCCCGCAGCCGGGAACTCCTTGATCGTCTCGGTCCGGGACTCGGACAGGGACCGCACCGAGTTGTAGCGGCGGTTCGCCCGGTCCCAGAAGTTCAGCAGGTACCGCGCGTGGAAGGCCTCGTCCTTGATCCATCCCGTGACCACCACGTCGCGTACGCCGGCCGCGTGCAGGGCGTTGCGGCGCGCCGCGTTGACCTCCGCATCGCCTGTCGACGCCACCACCGCCGTCCGGGCCACGAGCGGCGTGGCCGCGATCTCGCCCAGGTAGAGGATCTCGCCGCTGGGGAGCCGGAAGCCACCGTCCGGGGCGGCGGGGAGCTTCCCGAAGTGCAAGAAGCGCGCGCCGACCGCGGCCGCCTTCCACGCCGCGGCCGTGGCCTCCATGCCGGCGAGCCGCGGCGCGTCCGAGAAGAGGCCGCCGATCTCGGCGAGGTCCTCGGGTTCGGCGCCCACGGCGACCATCGAGGTGGCGAAGCTGCCCTCGAGCGGCTCCTCGCCGGGCACGAGGTCCTCGAAGCGGCTGTGGTGCAGCACGTTTCGAATCGCCATCAGGTAGCGGATCCCGTCCGACTGTTCGGGGAGCGCGTCCACGGGGAAGGCGCTGAACGCCGCTCCCCCCACGATGTGGTAGGTGCCGATGCCCAGCAGGGCCTCCGCCGCGGGATCGATGATGCGTGCCCGAAGCCGATCGCCGGCCGCCACCGCCGCGCTGCCACCCGCGAGCTGAGCGAGGTAGGCGCGGATCTCCCCCTCGGTGCTGGCCGGGACGACCGTGAGGTTGGACCGGGCGCCGGCGATGCTGAGCACCTCGATGCCATCCGCGGTGGGGACGAAGGACCAGACGGCGTTCTGCTCCGCGGCGTTCGCAACCTCCTTCATGGTCAGGGGCTTCCGGACCTTCAGCCCGGCCTTGGCCTCGGCGTCCTCCAGGGTCTTCCGGTCTTCCTTCGGGTACTCCGCCGCGCCCGACACCCAGGCCAGCTCGCGGGCACGAAAGCGGGCCGCCGCCGCCCACACCGCGTCGCGGACCTCCGGCTTCAGGCCACCTGGGACGGGCGTGATGCCGTGCGTCCACGCCGCGTCTCGGTAGGCGTTCCGGTGTTTCCAGCCGTGGAGCACGGTCATGAGCGCCCCGGACGCACCCCCGCGGGCGACCGAGCCCACCTCGCGGTCGACGGCAGCCGGCTCGACCCCGTCGAGGCGCAGCACCGGGGCCCACGGCCCACGCCGCCACTCCGGGAGGGTGCCCGCGAGCTGCGCGAGATCGGATCCGGCCTGCGTGAGATCGCCGGTCTTGATCGAGCCCCGAAGGCGGACCCAGCCGCCGAGCCCAACCCCAGGCGGAGCGTCACCGGTGTTGGTGATCACCACGTTCCAGGCAGCCGCGTTCGGGTGAGACTGGTCGGCGAGCGCCTGCCCGGTACCCGTCGACGCGTAGGCACGCACCGCGTTCTCGGCGAGCAGCGCGGCGGGCGCGCCCTCTCCGGCCGCGACCGGCCCGTCCTGCGACCACAGCGCCGCCCATCGGGCCAGATCCGGCGCGTCGCCGGAAAGGGCCGCGGCACCGGCCAGCGCCGGGGCGGGGTCGGCCATCCATCCCGCGGCGAGCAGCCCCTGGAGCGCGCCGTCGGCGCCGGTGACTCCCGGGCTGGGCACGGTCGGGTTCTCCCCCCGCATCGCCCGCGCCAGATCTCGGACCGCCTGCACCCGCACCCCCGGGAGCCCGGTGGCGGCGGCCTCGACGCCGGCGGCGTCCCCGAGCATCGAGGCGGACAGGGCCATGGACCACTGCCCCCGCGCCTTGGTGGCTGCGGTCATGCTGGCGATCACCGCGGCATCCCGGGCGACCAGCGGCGAGCCGGCGCGGAGGGCCGCCTCCGCCTGGAGGGCCGACGCCTCGGCGACGGCCAGGGTGTTGGCCTTCTCCTGCGCGAACTCCCGGAGCCTGGCGGCTGCCTCCACCACCGCGTCCGCCTTGTACGCGCCGGCGGCGATGGGGAGCACGGCCCCGTAGATCTGGGCGGCGCCCACCAGATCACCGGCCTCGGTGGCGGCTTTGGCGCCCACGTCGGCCTCGGCCAGGGCCGCGCCCGCGTCGGACAGCACCCGTGCCTTGAGCGCCGCCGCCCGCTCGGCGAGCAACAGCTGCTTCGGCGCGCTGGTCGCGACGAGCGCTGCCGCCGCGGCACGATCGCCCCGCTGCAGGAGCAGATCCACCCGCACGAGCAGCGCCCGGTCTCCGGGGAGGGCGTCGACCAGGGGGTCGATGGGGGCGCTCGGGTCGGCGGCGGCCGCGACCAGCGCGACGGTGGCCGGGGCCGCGTCCGGGGGCAGGGTGGCGCCCAGCCGGACCGCCGCGAGGCTGAACGCGGCGGCGTCCCCCGGAGCGCTCTCGGAGAGGGCCTTGGCGGCGGCGAGCAGATCGACCGGCCGACGCGCCTCGGCCGCGAGCGCGCCGCGCAGGGCGAAGTGACGGTCCACGCGGCCGCCGACGGCCTCGTTCGCCTGGAGCCGATCGAGCAGCGCGCCCGCCTGACCGCCGCGGATCGCGGCGACTTCGAGGAGGTCCCACCACGTGTCGTCGGCGGCGTGCTCGCCGAGCCCCTTCTCGGCGGCGGCGAGCGCGTCCGCGTACCTTCCGGCCAGGAGCGCGCCCTTCACGGCGTCGGTGGCGCCGACGGGGGTGGGGGCGACCACCGGGGTGACGGGCGGCGGGGGGGCGGCCCCTTCTCCGTCACAACCGGAGAGGGCGAACCATGCGAGGAGCGTGAGCATGAGATACCTCGATTACCTGCAGGAGCGGACGCCGCCTGCAAAGCAGGTGTAGGCGCGGTCGGTGGTGAGGGCGACGATCGTCAGGGCGGGCGCGGAGCCGCCGAACCCGGCGACCCTGCACGTGCCCTTCGGGGCGGCAGCGAGCGACACGGGTGGCGCCCCGGACGCTGTCGCATCGCCACACTTGACCTCGATACGGGTGATGGCCGGGTCTCCGGCCGCGAAGGATACCGAAAAAGGACCGGGGAGGGAGACGGCCGCCGCCGGCGTGGTCTCGGGTGCCGCCGCGGGCGTCTCGGTGGCCACGACGCTGGCGGCACCATCGGGGGGGGTCACGCCGAGACGCACGGGGGCGTCGGGTTCGTCCAGGACGACCGGCGCCACCGGCGCGACCGGCGCGGGGGCGCGGGTGGTGGTGGTCGACCCGGAGGTCGGTGTCGGAGGGGTGGGGGCCGGAGGGGTCGGGGGGAGCGCCAGCGTCGGCGTGGACGCGGGAGTGCCTTCGGGGACCACCGCCGGCGGTGGGGTGATCGGCGCGATCGCCTCGGGGTCAACCTCCGGCACCCCGGCGGGCACGGCGTCGACAGCCTCCTCCGTGGTCTTCCCGTACAGCACCCAGCCCGCGCCGAGCACGGCGACGAACAGGCCCACCAGGGCGGCGGTGGCGAGCAGCGACAAGGCCAGGCCCCGGGGATTCCCTGCGCTCGCCATGGGCGGCGGCGCTTCTCCGTCGAGGGACAGGCGCGGCCCGGCAAGGGGCTCGGCGTCGGCGGGCCCGAAACCGCCGATCTCGGGACCACCGCTCCGACGGGCGCGGGGCGCCTGTTCGCCCATGGGGTCGGTCTGTCCTCTGACGAAGGACCCAGGGGGCGGTGCGGCGCGGGGAACGTCGACCGGCGGGGTCAACAGGCGGGGACCGGCCGTCGGCACCGGCCCGGCGGAAGCGGGCGGGTAGCTCACCACGCGGGGCGTGTAGGCCGCGACGCGCGGCGGAGCGGGCGCGACCGGCAGCGGCGCAGGAGCGCCGGCCGCACTGTTGTCGAGGACCGGAGCCGTCGCGCACCATTGGCCGAGGGTGGGACCCGGCACCCGAGCGGCGAGGCTCTCCAGCAGATCGGCGAACGCCCCCACCTCCATCCGCCCGTCCCAGGCCAGCGCGTCCTTCATCGCGTGACCGACGGCCTCTCCCGGGCTGTCCCCCGAACGGGCCAGGACACGGATGAGCGCCCGCCGCACGACCTGCGCGTGGCGCTCCTCGGTGGGCCCGGCTTCGATGCCGCCGTCACCGGCGAGCAGCTCGAAGAGCAGGGCGCCAACCATGTAGGTGCCGGGATCGCTCTCACCCGGCGCGCGATAACCGGGTCGCATCGCCAGGAGTTCTCCGGGGCGCAACACGACGAAGCCGGTGACGACCACGCGCCCCGATCGATCGATGAGCACGTCCTCGGGCCCGCACCCCGCGTGCACGATGTGGCCGCCCGTCGCGCCCTGCGCGCAGGCGAGGGCCCGGGCCGTCTGGGCCGCCAGCTCGACGGCGACGCGCGCCGGGAGACCCCCGCCGGTACGGCGGAGCGTGTCCAGGACCACCCGAAGGCTCGAACCCGGGAACCACCGATAGACCCGGGCCAGCTGACCACCCACGGACGTGACCTGCTCAACCGGCAGCACCGACGGCGCGTCGAGACGGCGCAGCTCGACGAGGTCTTCCTGAGCACGCGCCAGGGCCTCCTCCGTCGCGTCCACCGGGGCGAGGCGAACGAGCACCCGGGCCGTGTTGCCGTCCGAGGAGGTGAGAATCCCCGAACGCACGTCCGGGCCCCACGCTTGATGTACGCTTTCGACCCTCAGCGACGAACCGACCACAACCGACTCCGGCCCGGCACGATAGCACACGGGGCCTACGCAACCGGCTGCTCCCGCCATCCCCAGAGGTACCCGCGTGTCCGAACCCTTGACGCATCGTGGCGAAGTCGTACGGGCCCTCCTTCGCGACGCCGGCGCCGCCGCCACCCGATTCGTCGGAACGGTGTTCGAGGTGCGGCGCAAAGCCGACGAGTCGCCGGTCACCGACGCCGACCTCGCCGCCGAGGCAGTGTTGATCGAGGGCCTGCGCCGCCACTGGCCGGACGACCGCATCCATTCCGAGGAGCGGGGTGAGCTCCCGGGCACGGGATCCGCCACGTGGGTGGTGGATCCGATCGACGGCACCAGCGCGTTCACCGAAGGCATCGCCCACTGGGGCCCGACCATCGCCCGCCTCATCCGCGACGCGCAGGGAGACGAGCGGGTGGACCTCGGCGCGCTCTACCTTCCCCGCCTCGACGAGCACTACCACGTCGAGGCCGGCCGTGGCTGGCTCAACGGGGTCGAGATGGCGCCGATGCACCGGCTCGCTCCGAACCACGTCCTCTACGTGCCCTCGGGCTTCCACAAGCACTTCGAGGTCACGTTCGCGGGCAAGGCGCGCTGCCTCGGAGGCACGGCCGCCCACCTGTGCCTGGTTGCCCGCGGCGCCGCCGTCGCGGTCATCGTTCCGCCCCGGTGGTCCATCTGGGATACCGCCGCGGGCCTTGCGCTGATAGAGGCCCTCGGTGGTCGAGCGGCCCGCCTTCCCGACGGCGCCCCCCTCGATCCTTTCCGCGATACGGGTCTTCCCTTCGTCGCCGGATTCCCCGACGCGGTCGAGGCACTGCTTCAACCGGGACAACTTCGGGGACGCAGCCAAGGAGTCTTTCGTGACTGACCGTGAGGACATCGAGGAGAACGACGAGAACGCCGAAGTCGACGATCTGCTCGACGCCGCCGGCGAACCCGTCGATCCCCTGGGCAACGAGCGGCGGCGCCCGCTCCCGGCCATGCCGGCGCTCGCCACCCCCCGCCGCGGCGAACTCGCCGGAGGCGACCTCCTCGCCCACTATCTCGCCGAGATCCGGCGTTACTCCTTGCTCGATCCCGAGGAGGAGCGGAAGGTCGCGCTCGACTACTACGAACAGGGGAACGCCAAGGCAGCCGAGCGCCTGGTCACCGCCAACCTGCGCCTCGTCGTGAAGATCGCGTTCCAATACCACCGCCAGTGGGCCAACGTGCTCGACCTCATCCAGGAGGGCAACGTCGGCCTGGTGGAGGCGCTCTCCCGCTACGACCCCTACCGCGGGATCCGCTTCTCCTCGTACGCCCAGTACTGGATCCGGGCGATGATCCTCCGCTTCCTGATGGACAACTTCCGCCTGGTGCGCCTCGGCTCCACCCGGAACGGCCGGAAGCTGTTCTTCCAGCTCCAGAAGGAACGCGAACGCCTGCTCCGGGAAGGGCTCACCGCGAGTCCTGCACAGCTCGCGGCGCGGCTCGATGTGCCCGAGTCCGAAGTCATCGCGGTCGATCAGCACATGCGCGCACCCGCGATGTCCCTGCACGCGCCGGTGGGCGGTGAAGAGGGCCGCTCGCTCGCCGAGATCGTCCCGGACGACGTCGGGGCCGGTCCCGAGGCCACCGTCGCCGGGAACGAGCTCGGGACCCTGGTCCAGGAAAAGCTCAAGCAGTTCGCCGATACGCTCGATGACGAGCGGGAACGGGCGATCTGGCGCGAGCGCCTGGTCACGAACGAGCCGGCCTCGCTGTCGGACCTCGGAGATCGATACGCCGTGTCCAAAGAACGCATCCGGCAGATCGAAGTCCGCATCAAGCGGCGATTGAAGGCCTACCTCCTCCAGGAGCTGGGCGAAGAGATCGACTTCGAGTTCGACATACCCGAAACCGAGTAAACCCCTTGCCGACCGCGCCCGACCACCCGGGAGCGAGAAGGTCCCCATGAGCCTGTTCTCCAAGCTCCGTACGCGCGCCCGCGACGTGCTCTCCAAGACCCCCGCGCGCGCCGAAGCCCCGGTCGGGGCCCACTCCGCCGCGCCCAAGCCGTCCACGCTGGGCGCCTCGCCGTGGAAGGTGGGGTCGATCGCCCCCACCGCGTCGACGCCCCCCGGCTCGTGGGATCGGGACCCGGAGACGGGCGCCCCGCTGCCGACCGGCGCCAACCCCAGCGCGTCGCCGACCGACCATCAGGCGGCCCGCCTCGCTCACCGCCACGGCTGGTTCGCCGCCCTGGCGTGGAAGGCCGCGCAGGGCGACACCGCCGCCGGCGCCGAAGCCGTGTCCGCCATGGAGTCGTGGCTCCGCCAGGACGTCCCCGGGACGGGCCTCGCCTGGGCGCACGCCTCGGACCTCAGCGCCCGCTTGATCCATTGGCAGGCCGGGCTCACCTGGCTCGGTTCCGCCGTCCCCGTGTCGCTGCGCGAGGCCATGGCCGGCAGCGCCGCCTGGCACCTGGACCACCTCGACGTGCGCACCCCCGCGGGCGACAGCGAGGGCCTGCGCCGCGTGCTCCACCACGCCGGCCGCGTGGTGGGTGGCTTCCTGTTCCCCGATCTCGAGCAGGCCCGCGCCGCGTGGAGCGAGGGGGTCGCCGGGCTCCGCGAGGACCTCCCCGGCCTCATGTACAACGACGGCTCGCCCCGCGACGCCGCCCCCCTGGCCCTCGCCGAGGTCCTCTGGTTCGCGGCGATCGCCCGCGCGACGGTCCGCGTCAACGGGGCGGGTTTCCCGGCCGACGCCGACGCCGCCCTCGCCCGCGGCGCGCACTTCTGCGCCCGGTTGACCGGCAACGTCGGCACCCTGCCCAACATCGGCGACCGCTTCGTGGGGACGGTGCTCGACACCGGCTACCCCCTCGGCTGGAGCCTGTGGAACCTGCTGGTCGGCTGGGGCGTCGAGAGCGGCGAGGCCTCCCTTCGGGTGAACGAAGACCCCCGCATCCAATGGCTCGGCGCCCCCGCCGGTGCGGATCCGGTCGCCAACCCCTCCAAGAACTGGTCGGTCTGGGTGTGGCGCGAGGGCGGCTTCGGCCTCGCCGAGATGAAGATCAAGAACCGACCCTCCCGCGTCGTGGCGCACCACGGCGTCACCGGCCGCGGGAGCGGGCTCACGCACCTCGCGCCCCTGCAGATCGTCTGGGATCTCGGAGACCTGAGCATCCTCGCCGATCCCGGTCCCGCGATGGACCACCCGCCGCACGCCGAGGCGCTCCGCGGCGCCCAGCCCCACAACGGCATCCTCATCGACGGGCGGAGCCCTCCCTCTCCCTGCCCGGCCGAGTTCGACATCGGCCGCGTGGACGGGAAGAAGGCGCGGCTCGACGGCCACCACACCGGGTGGACCAAGGTGGGCATCCCCGTCACCCACCGGCGGAAGGTCCTGATGAACCAGGCCCGCGTCACCGTCACCGACCACCTCGAACCGGCGCGGGCCTCGATCGGTCGCCACGCCGTCCAGCTCGCCTGGCAGTTCGGGCCCGGCTGGGTGCTCGAGCTGGAGGGCAAGCAGTGGACCGCCAAGCAGGGCGGGATCAGCGTCCTCATCAACCTCTCCGAGGCGCTGTCCTGGTCGCTGGTCAGCGGTCAGACCCATCCCCACCCGCTCGGCTGGGTGGGCGCCACCGCGGCCCCGTGCCTCGTGGGCTCGGGCGGCATCGAGGGCGAGGTCAAGTTCGATTCGAGCTTCGAGGTCCGGTAGCTCCTCCCGACACGTCGCCGACGTCGCTCCGGCTCAGAACCGCCAGCGCCGGTACGCCGCCGCGCGGGTCGTGCCGTCCGAGCTCGTCTCCAGCTCGAAGAACCATCGCTGCGGGAGCTGCACTTCGATCGCGGCCTTCACCGCCATGGTCTCGGCGCTGTCGTAATCGACACCGACCGTCAGCATCACCCGGCTCCCCAGCCGCTTCCCGACGCTCGCTCCCTCCGCGTCGACCTCGAACACGTCGAACTGCGTGAGCTGGCCCAGCTCGGCCACCTGGGCCGTCGCGAGTGAACGGAGGGCCAGGCTCAGCAGCGCGTTGGTGCCGTCGGCCCCGCTCATCATCGACAGCGGCGCGCCCATCACCAGGATGGCGACGGCGTCGTCGACGGACAGGGTCGGCTCGTCGATGCTCAACGTGACCTCGGGCGTCTCCGCCGAGCCCTGGATGCGGGCGGTGATGAGGCCGTAGCTGCTGGGGTACACGGCGGTGATGTCGAGCAGCGGATTACGGGCGTCCATCCCGGTGAAGGCGATCGTACCATCGGTGATGTCGAAGTCCTGTCCGAGCACGGTGGCCTTGCCGCGCGCGGGCTCGACCTGGCCGATCACGGCGAAGTCGTCGCCGCGCTTGCGCACGGTGAGGCCGTCCACGTCGGCGAGCGTCACCGCGAGCCGGATCTCGGAGAGACCGCGGGTGAGCGCCCCGCCGTAGTCCTCGGTGGGCATGGTGACGTCGACGTCCACGTTCCGGTTCAGCGCGGCCTGCAGGTCCAGGGAATAGGTGAAGCCGGGCCCCTCCTCAACCACCGCGGCCCGCTCCAGGCCCGGTCGCAGCACGTGGATGTCGTCGTCGAGCACCAGGGAGCCGTCGCCGCTGAAGAAGCTCTCCCCCAACACGAGCTTGCCCTCGTCGACGTCCACCTTGCCCTTCACCGCCAGGACCGGCCACGTCCCCGTCGCGCTGGCCGTGCCCGAGAAGCGCAACACGTAGGCCGGCAGATCGGCGATCCACGCCTTGTCGAAGCGCAGGGACGCTTCCGTAGCGGCCGGCTCCCAGTTCTCCAACGCGATGCGCGCCCGACCGGAGATCGCCGGCAGGGTGTTCTCGTCCACCCGCCGGCCCCGCTCCAACGGCCGGCCGATCGACCGCGTCACCACGCCGAAGTCCTCCACGGTGACCTGCTCGCGGTCGAGATGCGCCGTGAACGTGAGGCGCTCGTAGCGGATGTTGGTGGTCAACAGGGTGAACGCGCCGTCCTTCATGCTCAGCACCACCTCGGGTGCGGCTTCCCCGAGCGTCCCGGTCAGGCTCCCGGTGACGGCCATGACCCCGCCGGCCTCGACCAACCCCGGGACGAAGGCCCCCACCACCGCCACCGGCACCGCGCTCCCGTCCAGCCGGATGTCGAGCCCCGGACGCGCCAGGATCGCCGCGATGTCCCGGTCCGAGCCGTCGAAGGGCACCCGTCCCGACGCCCGCAGGTGGCCCCCCTCGCCGAACCCGATCTCGATGTCGGCGTCGTACCCGCCTTCCCCGGGCGTCAAGCTCACGAGCGCGGGCGACAGGCTGATGTCGCCGAGCCGTCCGCCGATGAGCATGAGCCCCCCGGCCAGCTCGGGCCGGTGCAGGTCTCCGGCGATGTGCAACCCACCCACGACCGTCCCCTGCAAGGACGAGGGCAGGTCGATGAAAGCGCGCAGCGCGTCGACCGGGAGCTGCATCGGGACCACGTCCACCGAGAGCTCGGTGAGCGCCCCCTCCCCCGGGGTGCGGTCGGGGCCGAGGTCCAGGCCCGCCATCCGTGCCAGCTCCGGGACGTCCACCTGCCACCCGCCGGTCACTTCGACCCGACGGGCGAACCGCTGCCGGCCCACCGACCGCACCTCCATCACCCCATCGACGAGGTGGGCGTCGACGTCGACCTCCACCCGCTCGCGCCCCGCCGTCGGCAGCTGGATCGACGCGACCAGGTCCGCGTCGGGGTTGACCAACCGCCCCTCCACCGTGAGCTCCGCGGAGGCGCGGGCCACGGGCAGGGCCGTCTCCGTGTCGAGCACCGCGGACCAGTCCGCGACGTCGGTGGGCGGCATCCACACCCGCAGGCGCAGCGGGTCATCGAGGGAGGCGACCGGGATCCCCTTGGGCGCGTCGAACAGGAACGCACCGTCGGCGGTCAGGCTGAGATCCCCGGCGGCGCGGGCCTCGGCATCGAAGCGGACCTCGTGATCACCGCCCTCCAGGGTGACCGTGAGCCCGAGCCCGTGCAGGACCTTGGGCACGACCAGCCCCGACACGCGGGCCGTGGCCTCGAAGGACGGATCGGTGCTCGCCCCCGTCACCGTCCCGTCGACCGTGACCACCCCCTCGTACCCCGACAGCGCCGGCACCATCGGCGCGAGCGACGCGAGGGACAGCTCGGCAACCGCGACCCGGAGGTCGTGCGTGCCCCGCAGGTGGAAGTCGCCGTCGAGCGACACCCGCGCCGCGCCGGAGCGGACGTGGAGCAGCAGATCGTCGACACCGTCGTCGGTCCAGCGCGCGGCGACCGGGCCGAGGTTGTCCCAGGCGGAGCCGGCCACGAGCTCGACGTGCAGCCGATTGGCGGCGAGCTCCCGGCGCCCCAGGTCCACCGTCCCTTCGAACCCCACCACCTCGTGGTCCGGGTCGGTGAGCGAAGCGGCGACGTCGTACCGATCGCCGTTGATCACGATCCGCGCCACCCCCTCCTCGGCCGTGTAGCCCCAGGCCTCGACGCCCCCGAGGGTCAGGTCGACGTTCCCCGACGGCCGGGTGCCGTCGATGGTGAGGTTCACCCGGCCCGCGGCGGAGGCGACGGCGAGGTCCTGGGTCCAGCCGAGCGCGTCCACCACGATCCGGCCGTCCACCTCTACGTGCAGCGGCTCCTTCCAGCTCCCTTCGGTGTGGCCGCTGAAGCGCGCCGTGCCGGACAGATCGTCGACCCCGAAGCGGGCGAGGGTCCGCAGGTCCACGCGGCTGTCCGCGACGTCGCCCGACCAGGTGCCCGCGTCCGGATCCACCACCCCGGACAGGGCGACCCGGCCCGCCGGGCCGTCGAGTCGGACGCTCCCGAGGAGCACCGTCCCGTCCCTCAGGTCGGCGTCGGCCATCAGCGTGAACGGACCCTCCCCGTAGACGCCGGAGGACCCGCCCGCGAACGTGGCGTGCGCCTCCACGTCGGGCCAGACCACCCCGGTGCCGGACACCTGGAAGGTGCCGTGGACCTCGGTGGGATCGAGGTCGGCCAGCACCTCGTCCAACTGGAGCGACGCCGTCTCGACCCGGGCCTCCCAGGTCGGCCGGTCGCCATCGTGAAAGGCCCCCACCACCGTGAGGGCGCCACCGGGGGTGCGCACCCAGAGGTCCCCCGTCGGGTCGCCGAAAGTGCCGCCGATGCGGCCGTTGAGCATCGACACGCCCTTGATGCCGTCGATGCCGAGACTCGCGGGGTCGATCACCGCTTGATGGACCGTGAGGTCCAGCGCGCCCGGACCCTCCAGGCCGATCCGTCCCGCCACGGTGAGCGCGTTGGGGCCGAAGGTCAGGGCGGTGCTCCCCAGCACCACCTCCCGTCCGTTCCAGCTCCCCGAACCGGTGGCCCGGGCTGCCCCTTCGCGGGTGTCGAGGGCCACCTGACCGGTGAGGTCGAGGTCGCTCCAGGTCACCACCGGTCCGTCGATGTGCAGGGCGACGGTCCCGCTCACCCCGTCGGCGCGCAGGCGCTGCTCCCCCAGGCACATCGCCACCCGGGCGTCGTCGATCTGGAGGCGGTCGAGGGCGAGGTCCACGCCGATTCCGGACCACGGCGCGCTCGGCTCGGGGGATGGGTCCCACAGCCCGGCGAGGTCGAAACAGGTCGTTTCGTCGGCGAGGACCACCGCGAGGCCGGTGAGCCGGGCCTCGGGGAAGATGAGCTTCCGCCCCGGCAGCCCGCCGAGGCGCCACGAGACCTCGGCCCGGTCGAGGTGGACGAGCGCGCGCCCTTCGGCGTCCCGCACCTCCACCCCTTCGATGACCGCGCCGTTCGCGAGGTCGCTGTGGAACGCGCCCACCACGATCTGGCCGTGGTCGGGCTGGATCCGCGGGAGGAGGAACGCGAGCAGCTGCCGGTTGCCGGCGTCGGTGCGGAGGTAGAGGAGGCCCGCGACGACTACGGCCACCACCGTCGCCACCAGGAGGCCCAGCACGACCCCGACAATCCGGAGGAAGCGCCTCAAAACGCCTCCGACAGCCCGAAGTGTAAGGCCCAGGGGGTGAGGTGGGAGAACACGTCGGCCTGGTTCAGCACGTAGGCGAAGTCCACCCGCAGCGGGCCCACCGCGGTGAGGTACCGAAACCCCGCCCCAGCGCTCACCTGGATGCCCGCCGGATCGAACTGGTCGACCCGCTCCCAGACCCGCCCGGCGTCCACGAACACGGCCCCGATCACGTTCCCGTAGAGGCGCAGACGGGGCTCGAAGCTGCCGTAGACCGTCAACTTCCCGCCCGTGGGCACTTCGGTGGGGCAGTCCTCGGCACCCCCGGTGGGCCCGAGCGTGTCGGCGGCCCAGCCGCGCACCGATGTCCCGCCGCCCAGGTAGAAGCGTTCGACCCAGGGAACGCGGGCGTGGTCGTTGTCGCCGAAGGGGAAGATCACCCCACCGCCGAGGCGTCCGGCCAGCACGAAGTCTTCGACCTTCCGGGGTGCGACCGTCACGAAGGTACGCACCTCGCCGCTGGCCCGGAAGAAGGAGTAGTCGCCCCCGAGCCCCGCCTCGGCGAAGCCGAGGTTCCAGTAGGTGCCGCGGTGGGGCTCGACCGGATCGTCACGGCTGTCGTAGGAGACGCCCTGCTCCACCACCGAGAGCAGCCCAGGGTCGATCACCCGGTCCCCGAACGGCGACTCGGAGCAGGGGAGCGACTCCTTCACCACGTCGGTGTCGAACGTGGAGGTGAAGTAGTCGATGTACTGCAGCCGATAGCCGACGGACGGCGTGAAGTGCAGCTTCCCCGTCCAGCTCACGGTAGGGTTGTAGCTCGGGGAGAGCACCCGGTAGCCGACCTTGGCGTCGAGCGAGATGGACACGTGGTTGGTGAGCGCCCAGTCCCCGCCGCCGAGGCGCGGCATGGTCAGCTTCGAGTCGAGGCTCACCACCGGGGCGATGTCGGTGCTCGGATCGAGCGATCCCAGGGCGCCGACGGACTCGACAAGGGTGGCGACGCCGACGTTGGCCTCGTTCTCCCACCGCCAGAGGCGCTTCGCGACGTTGTAGTCGTTGTACCGCACCGACGCGGTGAGCTGCTGCCGGCCCGGCTCCAACGTGAACGCCGGGCCCGCCTGGACCTCGGTGGACGGGGCGCTCCGCAGCTCGATCCGCATCGGGACCGAGGTGCGGGTGGGGTCGGAGAGGTCCGGCACCACGTTCACCACCGTGAACACCTTCAGCCCGTACAGGTTGGCGCGGGTCTTGGCGATCGCCTTGGTGGAGAAGCCCTTGCCCGTCTTCACCGTCACCAGCGGTTCGAGCAGGTCGGTGTCGAGGCCGGGGCGGCCGGTGTACTGTACGTCGCCGAAGGTGCACACCGGGCCGGCGGCGATCAGGTACTGGATCCGGACCTCGTGGGTAGCCGGGTCGACCTGGACGTCCCCGGTGACCTTGGCGTAGGCGTAGGCGCTGGAGCGGAGCAGCGACTCGATCGCCGCGGCGCTCTCGCGGTAGGCGTCCCGGTCGAAGATGTCCCCGGGCGCGAGGTACACGAGGTCCCGGATCCGGCGGCGGGTCGCTTCGAGCAGCGGCTTGGTGCCCTCGAGATCGACGCTCACCACGCGGGAGGGCTCCCCCTGGTCGATGAAGCCGGTGACGTCCACCGGGTGCACCCGACGGCCGGGGCGGGTGGGCCGGCCGTCCAGCTGCCAGCCTCGGAAGTGGGCGTCGAAGTAACCGTGGTTGGCGTACCAGACCTCGATGCGGGCGGCGTCCACGTCCAGCGCGGACCGGTCCACCCAGGCCGGCTCGACGGCGCTGGGGGCCAGGAACGCGACCCAGCTCGACGAACCCTGGGTCATCGCGTTGCGGAGGGCGCGGTCCGACTGCGGGGCCAGGATCCCGCCCACGCCCGCCCGGGAGTTGCCCTCGAAGCGGAGGGTCCGCACGGCGTCCCCGCTGCGGTGCGCGGCGCAGCCGGCGGAGAGGCCGAGCGACGCGGCAACCGAAGCGGCGACGATCGGTCGGAAGGAAGAATGCACGACGGGGGGTGGTAACCGGGGGCGGGCGGGGAGGACGGGGGGGAGGTCACGCGGCGGGGGTGGCGGGGGGGGAGGGGGTGGAGGGCGGATCAGCGACGGTGTCAAGCCCGAGGACATCGTTTACACCTCGAACCGGGGACATCGTTTACACCTCCGGGTCCTCAGTGTCTGCGCCGCCGTCCGCATCGCGAGCCGT
>JAYVAS010000813.1:0-2149 GCA_043750895.1 Pseudomonadota bacterium | reverse complement strand
ATGCACGGCGCCGGCTCGCTGGGCAGCCCCGAGACCTTCCTGACCGAGCGGGCCGCCCTGGACACCCTCAGCCTGTGGCCGCCGCTCTGGAACCGACTGGAGCTGTGGCGTGCGGTGAACCTCGTCGCCGTGGGGTTGGCGGTGTGGGGGGCACGCGCCGTACCCCGGCTGTGGGTGGGGGTGGCGGTGTGTGTGGTGCTCGCCCTGGGCCCCACCCACAACCCCGTCTACCTGGCGCTCTACCACGTCGTTCCCGGCTTCTGGCGGGTCGCGAAGCCCGAGACCTTCTTCCACCTCGGCTACCTGCTCCTGCTCGGCGCCGCCGCCGTCACCCTCGCCCGAAGGCGCCCGACCCGGCGCCAGGTCCTCGCCCTCGCCGCCCTGTTCGCGGTGGGGTGGGTGGCGGGGGTGCGCACCCACCCGGTGTACCCGCGCTTCACAAATCCCACCGAGGTCCACCTCGCGCCGACCTGGGAGCGCGCGATCCCCGGGTTCGACGAGTGAGCGCCGCCGTAGGCGACCCTACGGTCGGGGCGGGTCGAACCGATAAGCGGATGGTCGGGCTCGGCGCCCGTCGAATACTCCCGCTCTGTTCCCACCACGGATAAGCCGCCGCCATGATCTACTACCGGCCGACCTCCAACGAGGTTCCCGTCTTCGAGACCGCCGCCCGGATGAAGCTCCCGGTCCTGCTCAAGGGCCCCACCGGGTGCGGAAAGTCCCGCTTCGTTCGGTACATGGCCGAGAAGCTCGGGCGCCCCCTGATCACCGTGGCCTGCCAGGAGGATCTCGCCGCGGCGGACCTCACCGGCCGGTTCCTGCTCGAGGGCGGCCAGACCGTCTGGCGGGACGGTCCCCTCACCCGCGCCGCCCGCGAAGGCGCGATCTGCTACCTCGACGAGGTGGTCGAAGCGCGCGCCGACGTCATGACCGTCATCCACCCCCTCACCGACGATCGCCGCGTCCTCCCGCTCGACCGCCTCGGCGAAGAGATCCACGCGCCGGACAACTTCCTCATCGTGATCTCCTACAACCCCGGCTACCAGTCGGTGCAGAAGGAGCTCAAGGAGTCGACCCGGCAGCGGTTCGTGTCGCTCTCCTTCGACTACCCGGTGGCCGACGTCGAGGCGGAGATCATCGCCAAGGAAGCCAACGCCCCGATCGACCTCGCCAAGACCCTCGTGCGGCTCGGCCAGGGCTCCCGCAACCTGCGCTCCCACGGCCTCGGCGAAGGCGCCTCCACCCGGCTCCTCGTCTACACCGCGCAGCTCGTCGGGGCGGGCCTGCCGCTCAAGGAGGCCGCCGAGGCCACCCTCGTCGGCTCCCTCACCGACGATGCCGAGATGACCAAGGCGCTCCGCGAGCTGGTCCGCTCGGTGCTCGGCTAGCCCACCATGGCCGCCCCCACCGTCAACCCGGACGACATCTACAAGCAGACGATGGAGGAGTACGGGCTCTCGGAGGCCGACCTGGGGCTGAAGGACGCCGACGACGAGGCTGCTGAGCGCTCCCTGCTCGCGCACTTCCTGTTTCAGCCCCCCCAGCGCCTCGCCATCGGCGGGGAGCGTAACGGCCTGGCCCTGGATCGCATCCACAAGCAGCTCCAGGCCATGCTGCGCATGTGGTCCGGCACCCCCTTGAAGGTCGCCTACGCCGACGTCCCGTCGACGGACAACCTCAACGTCTACCTGCCCAAGGCCATGCCCGCCCCGGACGGGGACGACCCCAACGACTTCCTCATCTTCCGGGTGATGGGGCTGCTCCAGATCGGCATGGCGCGGTGGGGCCTGCTCACCGATCGCAGCTTCCTGAACGACATCTACCGGGACTGGGTGCTGCGGAACTCCTGGCACGTCCTCGCCGGCCGCTGGATCCTCCGGCGTTGGTCGGCCGAGTACCCCGGCCTCAAGGACGACATCGGCCGGGTCGCGTTCCTCGACAAGGCGGGGCGGATGCTCGTGAACGTCATGACCGTCCCTCGGGAGGGCATGCCGCCGATCTTCATCCCCCTCTACAAGGACCTCGTGGTGTGCCTCAACTGGAAGGAGCCGGGGCCCGAGGGGGACGTCGCCCGCGCCGCCGTGCGCGCGATCGACGCCTACACCGGGGACAACCCGCAGCCGCTCCTGCTCGAGCACGCCCGCAAGCT
>JAYVAS010000812.1:0-11354 GCA_043750895.1 Pseudomonadota bacterium | reverse complement strand
GTTCGGGCATGCCGACCAGGAGGCGCTCTACGCGAACCTGATCCGGGCCGGGGTCGGCGCCCTGGTCAGCGTGGTCACGCTCGACGCCCGGCTGGTCGGACCGGTCTGGCCTGCCCGGAACGTCGGCCTCCTCTTCATCGACGGCGACCATCGGTACGAGGCGGTGCGGGCGGACTTCCTCACCTGGGCTCCGCACCTGGTTCCGGGGGCCACCGTGATCTTCGACGACGTGGACTTCGGGGACGTGGCGCGGTGCCTCGCGGAGTTCGTCGCCGACGGACGGCTCATCCGTCGAGAGACGGTCGGAAAGGTGGGCCGTTTCGAAGCGCCTTGACCCGTGCGCCATGGCTACGTCCGCACATTGACTCCCCCCAGCGCCCGCGATACCCCGCCCGGCCACGAGGTCACCCAGTGGTCAACCCCTACCTCCCCGTCGCGATTTCGCTGATCATCGCGGTCGTGTTCAGTCTCGCCTTCGTGGCGATGAGCTTCGGGTTCGGGCCCCATCGGCCCACGAAGACCAAGGAGGCGCTCTACGAGTGCGGCATGCCCACCCTCGGAGGCAGCGCCCACCAGCGTTTCTCGGTGAAGTTCTACCTCGTCGCGGTGCTGTTCATCCTCTTCGACCTCGAAGCGGTGTTCCTCTTCCCGTGGTCGGTCGTCTTCCGCACCTTCGTCGATGCCGGCGGTGCGGCCTACGTGCTGGTGGAGATGTTCCTCTTCCTCGGGGTCCTCTTCCTGGGCTGGCTGTACTGCCTCAAGCGTGGAGCGCTACAATGGGACTAGAATCCAAGGTTCAATCCCCGTTCATCGCGACGCGCATGGACGAGGTGATCAACTGGGGTCGGAAGTACTCGATGTGGCCGTTGCCCTTCGGCACCGCCTGCTGCGCCATCGAGTTCATGGGGGTCGTCGGCTCCCGCTTCGACGTGTCCCGCTTCGGAGCGGAGCTGGTCCGGTTCTCGCCGCGCCAGGCCGACCTGCTGCTGGTGATGGGCACGGTCACCCAGAAGATGGCGCCGGTGCTCAAGCAGATCTACGACCAGATGCCGAACCCCAAGTGGGTGGTGTCGATGGGGGCCTGCGCCAGCTCGGGCGGCTTCTACGACAACTACACCACGGTGCAGGGGATCGACGAGATCATCCCGGTGGACGTCTACGTCGCCGGCTGCCCCCCACGGCCCGAGAACGTCATCGGCGCCGTCGTCAAGATCATGGAGAAGATCTCCACGGAGCGGGCCGCCGAGTGGCGGTGAGCGAGAGGGACCGATGAAGGAAGCGGAGATCTCAGCCCGGGTGAACGAGAAGTTCGGACCCCGGATCGTCGACAACTACAACTTCCGCGACCAGTACGCGGTGACCATCCGCCCCGACGATCTCGTCGCCGTGCTGACGTTCCTGCGCGACGACCCCGCGATCCGCTGCGAGTGGCTGATGGACGTCGGCGGCGTCGACTACCTCGGCTACGACGAGCGGGAGTGGCGCTTCGAGGTGGTCTATCAGATGTTCTCGATGAGCCAGAACCACCGGTTCCGGGTCAAGGTCGCCGTGACCGACGGGTCGGTGAGCGTGCCCTCGGTGTGGACCATGTGGGGCGTCGCGAACTGGATGGAGCGGGAAGTCTGGGACCTCTACGGGGTCACGTTCACCGGCCATCCCAACCTGCGCCGCATCATGTGCCACGACGAGTTCGTCGGGCACGCGCTTCGGAAGGACTACCCCATCACCAAGCGGCAGAAGCTCTCACAGCCCTCCGAGACGGTGCTGTGTGCGACGTCGGAGGTGGCATGAACGGCACGCAGGTCCAGCCGATCCCCACGGATCTCCTCACGATCAACGTCGGGCCCTCGCACCCCGCCACCCACGGCACCCTGCGCATCCAGGTGCAGCTGGACGGCGAGACCATCGTCAACGCCGCCTGCGAGATCGGGTACCTGCACCGCGGCTTCGAGAAGCAGGCGGAGAACTGCCAGTACCAACTGGTGATCCCCTACACCGAGCGCCTCAACTACATGGGCCCGGTGCACAACTCGAACGCGTGGTGCTACGCGTGTGAGCAGCTGCTCGGCATCGAGGCGCCGCCTCGGGCCCAGGCCATCCGCGTCATCACCTCCGAGATGAGCCGGATCATCGACCACTGTGTGTGCATCGGCACCAACCTGGTCGACATCGGGGCGCTCACCAACTTCTGGTACATGTACAACTACCGGGAGAAGATCTACGACCTCTTCGAGGAGCTCACCGGCGCCCGGATGATGCTCAACTACCCGCGGATCGGCGGGGTCAGCCTCGACCTCCCCGACGGCTGGCTGGTCGGTCTCGCCAAGGTGATGGAGGATCTCGGAGAGGTCCTCGCCGACGTGCGCGGCCTCGTCGAGCGCAACCGGATCTTCATGGACCGCACCATCGGGGTGGGGGTCATCGGCAAGGAGCTGGCGGTCTCCCACGGGGTGACCGGCCCCTGCCTGCGCGCCGCCGGCGTCGCCCACGACCTCCGCAAGTCGCAGCCGTACTGGGGCTACGAGAACTACGACTTCGACATCCCGGTCGGCCACAGCGGGGACACCTACGACCGCACCATCGTCCGCTTCCACGAGATGGAGCAGTCCCGCCGGATCATCCTCCAGGCGATGCAGAAGCTCCCCGACGGGCCGGTGATGGTGAGCGACCACCTCGTGGCGCTCCCCCCGAAGGACAAGGTCTACAACACGATGGAAGGGCTGATCAACCACTTCAAGTTGGTCATGCACGGCATCCGGCCTCCTCGCGGCGAGATCTACTCGGTCACCGAAGGTGGCAACGGGGAGCTCGGCTACTACATCGTGTCCGACGGGGGCCCCAACGCGTGGCGCCTCCGCATCCGGCCCCCCTGCTTCGCGAACTACTCGACCTTCCCCAAGATCGTGACCGGCCAGATGGTCGCGGACGCGGTGGCGGCGCTCGGGTCGATCAACATCATCGCCGGCGAGCTGGACCGATGAGCTCCGTTTCTCCTCCCGTTCCCCCCTCGCGTGGTCCCGTCGACTGGTCCCCCGCCCAGAACGCCGAAATCCAGCAGATCCTGACCCGGTACCCGACCAAGCAGGCGGCGGTGATGTCGCTGCTGTGGATGGCGCAGGACCGGTGGGATTGGCTGGACTTCGACGTGATCCGCCTCGTGGCCCGCACGCTCGAGCTCCCGCCCTCGCAGGTGCAGGCGGTGGCGACCTTCTACACCATGTTCAAGAAGGCGCCGACCGGGAAGTACCTGCTCCAGGTCTGCCACACGCTGTCGTGCGCGTTGCTCGGCGCCGACCGTATCGTGGACCAGCTCGAGCGGAAGCTCGAGGTCGACGCCTACGGAAACTCGAAGGACGGCCTCTTCACCGTGATGCGCGTCGAGTGCCTCGCCAGCTGTGGCTCGGCGCCGATGATGCAAGTCAATGAACACTTCTACGAGCGGCTCACGCCCGCGATCGTAGACCAGATCATCGACGGGCTTCGGAGCGGCCGCCAGCCGCCCGGCCTCCGTCCCGAGGTGGATCAATGGACTTTCCCCGTATCCTGACGGGCAATTGGGGCGTTCCGGGCGCGCACACCCTCGCGGTGGCGCGCTCCCGCGGCGTCTACTCGCGCCTCCAGAAGGCGCTGAGCATGGCCCCGGGCGACGTCGTCCAGGTCGTGAAGGACTCGGGCCTGCGCGGACGCGGGGGTGCGGGCTTTCCGACGGGGATGAAGTGGAGCTTCGTGCCGTCGCCGGAGAAGCGTGCCGGGAAGCCGGTGTACCTGCTGTGCAACGCGGACGAGTCCGAACCCGGCACCTTCAAGGACCGGTATTGCCTCTGGTTCGACCCCCACCTGCTCTTCGAGGGGATGATCATCGCCGGGCACGCGACCGGATCGGTCAAGGGCTACGTCTACGTGCGCGGCGAGTTCCGGTTCATCGCCCGTCGCCTCGAAGAGGCGGTCGCCGAAGCGCGTGCGGCGGGTTTGCTCGGCAAGAACATCCTCGGCACCGGCGTGGAGTTCGACCTCGACATCCACGTGGGCGCGGGCGCGTACATCTGCGGGGAGGAGACGGCGCTGATCTCCAGCCTCGAAGGGGAGAAGGGGCAACCCAAGCTCAAGCCTCCGTTCCCGGCGGTCGAGGGCGCCTGGCGCATGCCCACGGTCGTCAACAACGTCGAGACCCTGGCCGCCGTGCCCTGGATCATCGAGAACGGCGCCGCGGCCTACAAGGCCATCGGCACCGAGAAGTCCCCCGGGACCAAGCTCTTCTCCTGCTCCGGCCACATCCGGAAGCCCGGCGTGTACGAGATTCCCCTCGGCTACCCGATGATGTCGCTGTTGGAGAACGAGTGTGGCGGGCTCCTCCCCGGTCGCACCCTCAAGGCCGTGATCCCCGGCGGATCCTCGGTACCGGTTATGACCGCCGAGGAAGTGGCCAAGTGCACGATGGACTATGAGTCCATCAGCACGGTGGCCGGCAGCTACCTCGGTTCGGGCGGGTTCATCGTCATGGACGACACCACCGACCTCGTCGACGCGCTCACCAACCTGCTCCGCTTCTACGCGCACGAGAGCTGTGGCCAGTGCACACCCTGTCGCGAAGGCTGTGGTTGGATGTACCACATCCTCTGTCGTGTCCGGGACAACGCCGCCACCGATCAGGATCTGGTCACGCTCAAGGAGCTGGCGGACAACATCCACTCGAAGACCATCTGCTTCTTCGGCGCCTCCGCCGCGATGCCGGTGCAGAGCTTCCTGCTCAAGTTTCGCGGCGAGTTCCTCGCCCGCATCGAAGCGGCGCGCCAGGGCCTGCCTGCGCCCGTCGCCGCCCAGCACGGGATGGGGGCCTGATGGCGAAGGTCAAGATCAACGACGTCGAGATCGAGGTCCCGAACGGGATCAACATGATCGAGGCGGCTCGGCTCGCGGGGGAGGAGATCCCCCACTACTGCTACCATCCCCACCTCTCGATCGCGGGAAACTGCCGGATGTGCCTCGTGGACATCGTCGGCGGGCGCGGCCCCGACATCGCTTGCAACATGCAGGCGCGCGACGGCCTCGCGATTCGCACCGACACCGAGAACGTCCGGCGCATGCGCAAGTCGGTGATGGAGTTCCTGCTGGTGAACCACCCGCTGGACTGCCCGATCTGCGATCAGTCCGGGGAGTGCAAGCTCCAGGACTACTACATGGACCACGGGCAGTACGACTCCCGTGGCGTCGAGGAGAAGGTCTCCAAGCACAAGCGCCAGGACATCGCCGAGCTGATCGTGCTCGACGCCGAGCGGTGCGTGCAGTGCAGCCGCTGTGTGCGCTTCGGCGACGAGGTCACCGGGACGGGCGACCTTCGGCTCTTCAATCGTGGCGACCACACCGAGATCGGCGTGTTCCCCGGTGAGCGTGTCACCCACCACTACCAGGGTTGCCTCGCCGACGTCTGCCCGGTGGGCGCGCTGACCAGCAAGGACTTCCGCTTCCAACGTCGCGTCTGGTACCTCAAGGAGACGGAGTCGGTGTGCACCGGCTGCTCCACGGGCTGCAACATCCAGGTGTGCACCCACCAGGGTGAGGTGTTCCGGTTCATCCCGCGTCGGAACGACGCCGTGAACAAGAGTTGGATGTGCGACGAGGGGCGGGTCTCCTACCGCGAGATCGCGAAGATGGATCGGCTCGTGCGCGCCAAGGTCGATGGCAGGCTCGTCGAGCCGGCCGACGCGCTCGCCGAGCTGGCGCGGCGGATCCGGGCCGCCGGGCCCGACAAGGTCGCGTTCGTGCTCGGTACGCAAGCCACCAACGAGGCCAACTGGGCGCTGTTGCAGCTCGCGCGCACCAACGTCCCGAACGCGCAGGTGTTTTGGGTCGGCGGGAACAACCCCGGCGCCGACACCTTCCAGGACACCATCCTGGTCGACATCGACAAGAACCCCAACGCTGCCGGGGTGCGGCTCCTCGCCGCGCACGACGGCAAGATCGGGGATGCGGAGGCGCTGCGTGCGGCGCTCCCCGGTCTGGCGCTGGTGGTGGTCCTCGAGGACGACGTCGCCGGTCGGCTGGGGGTCGCGATGCCCGCCACCGCCTACTTCGGGTGGCGCGGTGACGCGACCGCCAAGGCCGCCACGGTGGTCATCCCCGTGGCCCACGCGACGGAGATGGACGGCAGCTACACCAACCGGCAAGGGCGCGTGCAGCGTATCCGCCGCGCCGCTACCACGACCGGCGACAGCGTCCCCGCCTGGCAGGCGTTGGACATGCTGGGCGCGGCCCTCGGCAAGGCTCCCGGCACGGCGATGGTGGCGGCGGCGTTCAACAGCATGGCCCGCTCCGTCACGCGGATGAAGGGCATGGAATTCAAGGCGCTCGGGGCGGGCGGGCTCGCTCTCGCTCCCGAGCCGACCCCGGCGCTCCCCGCCGCGGAGGCTACCGCGTGACCCTCGACGAAGCCGTTCCGTACCTCGTAGTGCTCGCGCGCTGCATTTTCGCGCCGTTGTTCGTCATGAACATCGTGCCATTGTTGATTTGGGGCGAGCGTAAGGGCGCGGCGTACATCCAGGATCGCCCCGGTCCCAACCGTGCGCACATCCTCGGCATCCGCGCCGCCGGCCTGGTCCACACGCTCAACGACGTGGTCAAGCTGATCGTCAAGGAAGACATCATCCCCGGCCACGTGAACCGGTTCTACTGGGCGCTGGCGCCGGTGATCGCCATGTCGGTCGCTCTGTGCACCTTCATCGTGGTCCCCTTCGGCGACAGCTTCATGGGCTACCAGCTGAAGGTGTCGGACATCGACGGGGGGCTGCTCTTCGTGCTCGCCCTCACGTCGCTCGGCGTGTACGGGGTCATGCTCGCCGGCTGGGCCTCGAACAACAAGTTCTCGCTCATGGGCGGCCTGCGGGCCAGCGCCCAGATGGTCAGCTACGAGCTCGCCATGGGGCTCTCCGCGGTGGTGGTCTTCCTCATGAGCGGCACCGTCTCCCTTTCGGAGATCGCCGCCCAGCAGGGGCAGCCGCTGAACCTCTTCGGGCTCGTCGAGATCCCGGGCTTCAACTGGAACGTCTTCTCGATTCCCGGCTTCCTTGCCTTCATCCTGTTCTGGGTGTCAGCCTTCGCCGAGTGTAATCGGACCCCGTTCGACCTCCCCGAAGGCGAGGCCGAGCTGGTCGCTGGCTACCACACCGAGTACAGCTCGCTGCGGTTCGCGCTGTTCTTCATGGCCGAGTACGCCAACATGATCGTGGCCTCGGCGGTCACGGCCACGCTGTTCTTCGGCGGGTACAACATCCCGTTCCTGAACGGGGAGGCGCTCCGCGCGCACGCCGACCTGCTACTCATGGCGGCCGGCGGTGGCGCCCCGCTGTTCCTGGCCTTCGCCTACATCGCCTGGCAGCGGCGCCTCCGTCCGTTCTACCAGGCCCTCCCGGCCGACGACATTCGCCACCGCGAGCCCAAGTTCTGGGTGGTGGTGTGGGTCGGAGCCGCGCTCGCGCACCTCGCGATCGCCGGTCTCGGCGCCACGGGGATCGTCGGGTCCTTCGAGATGGGCGGGTACATGATCGGCCAGGAGGTCGTCGCGCTCATCGCGCAGGTCACCGCCCTCGCGGTGAAGGTGCTCATCGGCTCCTGGGTGTTCATCTGGGTGCGGTGGACGCTTCCGCGCTTCCGTTACGACCAACTCATGGACCTGGGCTGGAAGCGCATGCTCCCCGTCGCCCTCTTCAACGTGTTCCTGGCCGCGGTCTGGACCATCCTCTTCCACAGCCCGACGGCCTAGGAGACGCCATGTCCACCCCCTTGCCGAAGAAGAAGATGACCGGGCTGGAGTCGCTCTACCTGGTCGAGATCGTGAAGGGCATGGCCCAGACCATGGGCCACGTGGTGAAGAACCTGCTCAAGCAGGACTTCCGCACCATCGAGTACCCCGATGTCCGCAAGCCCATGGCGGACCGGTACCGCGGCGCCCACCGCCTGCTGCTCCGCCCCGACGGCAAGGTGAAGTGCGTGGCGTGCATGTGCTGCCCCACCGCCTGCCCGGCGAAGTGCATCACCATCATCGCCGGGGAGGATCCCAACGACCCCGCCGAGAAGTTCCCGGTCGAGTTCGACATCGACATGCTGCGGTGCATCTTCTGCGGCTTCTGCGTGGAGGCCTGTCCCAAGGACGCCATCCGGATGGACACCCGGATCTACGAGATCAATGCCTACACGCGGCAGGACATGATTCACAACAAGTCCTACATGGTGAACCTGATGGACGGCGTCAAGGCCTCCGCCGGGAGCGTCTACCGGAGCGATCCGGGGTCCGCGCCGGCTGGTTTCACCCAGGACGAGAAGCCCGTAGTTTGACGTGTGAGCGGCCCTTCCAGGCCGGTTGACAGACCCTTTGGCGCGACGTAAGCCGCGCACCCCCCACCCTCCCTCGGGAGCGTGCTCCACCGGGCCCGCTCCCTTCCCCCCGCGAGCCCGCATGACCGAGGCGGTCCTCTTCTACCTCTTCTCCATTGCGGCGATCATCGCCGGGGTGGTGGTGATCACGGCGCGGAACCCGATCACCAGCGCGCTGTCGCTGGTGGTCTGCTTCTTCTTCCTGGCTGCCGACTACGTGATGCTCGACGCTCACTTCGTCGCGGTCATCCAGATCCTCGTCTACGCCGGCGCCATCATGGTGCTGTTCGTGTTCGTGATCATGCTCCTGAACCTCCGGGAGGAGGGCCCAGCCCCCATCGGCGAGCTCGGGCGGCGTGCGTTCATCGGGCTTGCGTGCGCGGGGCTGTTGGGGATCGGTCTGGTCACGGCGGTGGACAGCCTGGTGCACGTCCCGAGCCCGGGCCTCCCCGACGGCTACGGCACGATCGCCAATGTCGGCCTGGCCCTGTTCGGCGGCGCGTACCTCCTGCCCTTCGAGTCAATCTCGGTGCTCCTCACCGTCGCGATGATTGGGGCCGTGGTCCTCGCCAAGAAGGAGATCTGATGGAGTCGGTCGGCCTCGTCCCGGTGCTCACCGTGAGCGCTGTCCTCTTCTCCCTGGGCGTCATCGGGGTGCTCACCCGGCGCAACGCGTTGATCGTGTTCATGAGCATCGAGCTCATGCTCAACGCGGTCAACTTGTCCTTCGTCGGCTTCTCCCGGCAGCTAGCTGACGTCGACGGTCACATCTTCGCGGTGTTCGTCATGGCCGTGGCCGCGGCGGAGGCTGCGGTGGGCCTCGCGATGGTCATCCTCCTCTTCCGCAACCGGGTCACCGTCAACGTTGACGACCTCGACCTGATGAAGGGCTGAAAATGCTCTCCCTGATCGTCGCGTTGCCCTTGCTGGGCGCCATCACCAACGGCCTCCTGAACCGGCGGGCCAGCCGGCTCGTCGCGGGCAGCATCGGCTCGGCCGTTCTCGTCGCCGCGGCACTGCTCTCGTTCGTGAACCTGTTCCAGGTCATGGGCATCCACGAAGGCGGCGCCTACCCGGTCGAGCAGCTGTGGACGTGGATGTCGACGGGCAACATGCGCGTGGACCTCGCGCTGCGCGCCGACCCGCTCACCTCGGTGATGATGTGCGTCATCACCGGCATCGGTTCGCTCATCCACCTCTACGCCATCCAGTACATGGACGATCCGGCGGACGGGAAGAGTGTCTGGCGCTTCTTCGCCTACCTGAACCTCTTCATCTTCGCGATGCTGCTGCTCGTCATGGGGGACAGCTTCCCCCTGATGTTCGTCGGGTGGGAAGGCGTAGGCCTGTGCAGCTACCTGCTCATCGGCTTCTGGTTCACCAACGCCGACTACGCTGCGGCGGGCATGAAGGCCTTCGTCGTCAACCGCATCGGCGACTTCCTCTTCCTCTGCGGTCTGTTCTGGCTCTACTGGTCTCTGGGCAGCCACGCGACGATGAACTTCGTTCAGCTCCAGGAGGTCATCGAGGCCCATCCCGAGCTGATCGGCGGCATGGGCGGGCTCACCGTCACCGCGATCTGCCTGCTGTTCTTCGGCGGCGCCACCGGCAAGAGCGCCCAGATCCCACTGTTCGTCTGGCTCCCCGACGCGATGGCGGGCCCCACGCCGGTCTCCGCGCTGATCCACGCCGCCACCATGGTGACGGCGGGCGTCTACATGATCTGCCGGCTGAACTTCCTCTACGTGCTCGCGCCGGCGGCCATGGCGACCGTGGCCACCATCGGTGCGCTCACCGCCTTCTTCGCGGCCACCATCGCCGTGACCCAGACCGACATCAAGAAGGTCCTGGCGTACTCCACGGTGTCGCAGCTCGGCTTCATGTTCCTCGGGGTGGGCGTCGGCGGGTTCACCGCCGGCTTCTTCCACGTGCTCACCCACGCGTTCTTCAAGGCCCTGATGTTCCTCGGGGCGGGCTCCATCATCCATGCGCTGCACCACGAGCAGGACATGCGGAAGATGGGTGGCCTGCGGAAGTACATGCCGATCACCTTCGGAACGTTCTTCCTCGGCTACCTCGCGATCATCGGGTTCCCGCTGACGTCGGGCTTCTTCTCGAAAGACGAGATTCTCTGGCTCACGTTCTCGACGCCCGCGTTCCACGACCTCCCGATGGGGGACGTCATGACCAAGGTGCTCTGGCTCATCGCCACCGCCACCGCGCTCCTGACCGCCTTCTACATGAGCCGCCTCATGTTCATGACCTTCTTCGGGGCCTACCGGGGTGGGCATGGGCACGATGCGCATGGACACGGGGCGCACGACGCGCACGCGGGGCACGGCCACGACGCGCACGGCCACGACGCGCACACGCCGCACGAGTCGCCGATCCTCCTGACCTTCCCGTTGATGGTCCTCGCGGCGCTCTCCCTGTTCGGCGGGTTGCTGAACCTCCCGCATTGGATCGGCGTCGAGCACGGCTGGATGCATCACTTCCTCGCCCCGGTGTTCGAGCCGGCCGAGAAGCTGATCCACTTCGAGGGGGGTGCTCTCGAGATCCCGCTGATGCTCGCCACGCTGGTGGGCATCGGGGCCTCGGTCGCGCTGGCCTGGAACCTCTACGTCACCCACCCCGAGCGGCCGGCGCAGATCGCCGCCCGCATCAAGCCGCTCTACACCGGCTCGTTGAACAAGTGGTTCGTCGACGAGATCTACGGGATGACCATCATCCAACCCCTCCTCGTGGGGTCTCGGCAGATCCTCTGGGCGGTCGTGGACGCGCTCCTCATCGACGGGGCGGTCAACGGCGCGGCGCGGGCGGCCACCGTCGCGGGTGAAGCCCACGGTCGGGTCGGGCACGGTCGGGTCCAGATCTACGCAATCTCGATCGCAGCCGGCGCGGCGCTGTTGGTCACTGTCTACGCGCTGACGGGGAACTGAGATGGGTCTCCTCTCGCTGGTCACGTTCATTCCCATCGTCGGCGGCCT
>JAYVAS010000811.1:0-2117 GCA_043750895.1 Pseudomonadota bacterium | reverse complement strand
GTACAGGCGTTCGGCGGCGCCCACGTCGTCGTCCATATGCCCATGCTCCGGCGTCTGTCCGCAGTCTACCCGATTGCGGGCCGTTCCAATCCCTCGTCGGGGGCTCAAGCCGCACCCCCCGGCCACTTCCCCATCGCCTCGGCCACCGCGATGCATGCGTCGCTGAGGGTGGGGTGGTTGGACGTCTGATTCCAGTTGGTGCCGCGGTTGACGTCCGCTCGCCACACACATCGGGTGTCGGTCGGGGTGCCGCTCCCCTGGTACGACAGTCGCCACGCTTCCGGGCCGAGGAGGGCCATCAGGCAACCGGCGGTTGCGGGGTCGGTGTCATCGGGCGTCCACCCGTCGGCGGCGTAGTCCGACCAGGGGAAGTCTGAGCATGTGTAGAGGTGCTGGTTGTCGGTCCACATCGACGGCACGCCATCACCGTCGACCTGGAGGATACGCAGCCGCAGATCGTCGTCCGGAAGGGTGAGCCTCATACCCGGCGCCCAGTTCCACCCGGGGATCGTGGTGGGGTCAGTCGGCACGGGGCACCTCCGACGGCAAGGGTTGGGTCAGGAGGTGCACGTCCAGCGCCGCCCGGATCGCGTCCGGGTCCTCCGTGATTGACGGCGCCGCGGCCATCACCACGCGGTGGGCCCAGGTCCCGAGCGGAGCGTCGCCGGCGGCCCGGATGACCCTGGCGTACTCGGCGGGCGAGAGGCGGAGCGCCACGACCTGGCGGCGGAGCTCCCCGTCGTCGGCGGTGCGGGGCTTGCGGCCGCGGGCGGCCATCTACTCGTCTCCTACGTGGTCCTCACCGACCCACCTAATCCCGGCCTCCGCCCACTCCTCGCGGGTGGGCTTGCGGCCGATCTCGTCGGTGACAAAGTGGAGGTCTTCCGCGGTGTACTGGTACTCCGCATCGGCGCCCTCCCACCCCTGCTCGCGGGCGAGCGAGCGGCAAAGGGCGAGGGATGCGCGAAGGGTGTCGAGGGGGGTGGACATTGTGTACTCCGGTGAACCGCGGCGTTCATCGCCTTGGTGTTGTAAGTGTAACTCTTACTTCGGAGCGGTCAAGAAGAAAGTGTAACTATTCTTAGGGCCGCCCTCGCCGTCTGTACCCGCTGTGCCCGCGAACCCCCGGATCAGACCCGAATCCGCGGGAGCGCGACCAAGGACGTACCGGTTGAATCGGCATTGTCATCAACCAGATTCGTTGACGGATCGCATCGGTCGGTGCGTGATCCTGTCCGGGTGCTGATCCCACTCTGTGCCCATCACGACGGATCGCCCAGCTTCGCGCGCTTCGCCGCCTCTCGTACCTTCCCGGCGTTCGCGCGGCGATAGTTCCGTAGCGCGACGGCGGGCGAGTGCCCCATCAGCGCGCCCGCGGTTCCGGGGTCGGCGCCCGCGTCGTACACGGCATCGACAGCCAGGCGCCGGAGCCCCTGCGCCGTCCAGCGGTGGACGCCGGCCAGGGCGCAGGCGTCGACGAGGTAGCGCCGGAGGGAGGTGTTTGCCGAGGCCTCGGTCACGGGGAGGATCCGGACGTCGGCGTCGAGCGCGCCCACCTCGAGGAGCAGCTCCCGCGCGAACCGGGACGAGAGCGGCACCGCACGCGGGCCTGTCTTGCCGTCCACATCGACCCAGGCGTCCTCCGGGTTGGCGAGCCGGAGCGCGGACCGGCGCAGGGCGGACAGCTCACCCAGGCGGCACCCGGTCGCCCACAGGAGCCGCGTCAGAAGCCGGGGCCAGCCCTGGAGGTGCGCCACGGTCCGCGTCACCTCCTCGGCCGTCGGGGTGTAGTGCTCGCGCTCGGAGCGGACGCGCACGCGGACGTAGGGCGCGGGCCGGTCGGGGGTCAGGCCGCGGGCCCGGAAGTGCTCCCAGGCCTCACGCAGCACCCGTAGCTCGCGGTGGACGGTGGACGAGCTCCGGCCGGCGGCGCGACGGATGCGGAGGTGCTCGTCGAGGGTGCGCGGGTCGAGGCGGTCGAGCCGGACATCGCCGATCGTGGCGGCCAGAGCACGGCACGTCGCCGAGGGCCCTGGACGCCGCGTCAGCGATGGCTGCGACACGGACACAGTCCTCGGCCAGCCGGGACGCCTCGTCGCGGAGTCGGAGCAGGTACA
>JAYVAS010000810.1:0-17719 GCA_043750895.1 Pseudomonadota bacterium | reverse complement strand
CACGTCGACGGGTGGCACGCCACCGCGGGCGGCGGCGTGCGCATCGTCCTTCCCCCCGACCGACTGAACACCACCCGTCTGGACGTGGGCGTTGGGCCCGATTCCTGGGGGATCGTGGTCGGCTGGGGAGAGGCCTTCTGACCGACAGGGCGGAGGGCTACCCGGCCTTCACCTCGACCGTGCGCCGGCGGATGTCGGGGGACTTGGGCAGGTCGATCCGCAGCACCCCCGCGACGAGCTCGGCGCGGATGGCATCCACCGAGATCCCCCGCGGAACCAGGAAGCTCCGCGACCAGGTGGCGGTGGGGGTGTCCGCCGAGAACCGGAGGAGACCCTGCTCCACCTCGAGGCGGACGGACTCGGCCGAGGCCCCGGGGACGTCGGCGTGGATGACCAACCCGACGTCGCTCTCGAAGATGTCGACAGCGGGCGTGCGGGCGGCAAGCCGGCGCGGGGTCGGGGGGGTGGACTTGGCAACAGTGGTTTCCATGGCAACCTCCTAGGCGTGAGCGACGGTGACGGGGATGGAGCGGGCCGAGGCCTGGGCGTGCTTGGGTACGTGCAACGCGAGAACGCCGTCCTTCAGGGTGGCGGTCATGTTGGCTCCGTCCGCATTGGCGGGCAACCCGAAGGTGCGGGAGAACGACACGTTTCCGCGCTCCCGACGCAAGGCCCGATGCCCTTCGGGCGTCGTGGGCTTCCGCTCCCCGGAGACCGTGACCATGTCACGGAGTGTATCGACCTTCAAGGCGGACTCCTCGAAGCCGGGAACCTCGAGGAGGATGGTGTAGTGGTCGGCCTGGTCCTCCCAGACGGCGCGGACCTCCGACTCGGGGCGGGCGGCCGAGGGCGCCTCCGCGGCGTGACGACGAAAGATGTCGAACTCGGGAAAGGCGCGATCGAAATCGGCCCATGGCGTGAACATGCTGTGCTCCGTTTACGCGGCGGCCGGGCTCGGCTACCGCTGATTTGTGCCAAGATAAGAAGCACCGGCGTGTCGAGCGTCAAGGGTCGGCGCCCCGTACCCGCCGAATGACCGGGGGGTCGAGCCACGCACTCCCCGAATGACCGGGGGTGCCTGGCCCGACTGACGGCTGTCCGACGGACGTCCGTCGGCAGGTGACGGACGTCCGTCACCCGGAAACGGGTGAACGCCGACAATTCCGACGGCACGCCGCTTGCTCCTCCTCCCCCGCATGGCGACCGCATCCTCGACCTCCGTCACCCCTGCCGTCACCGCGGCGGAGCAGGGTACGTCGACCCCCACCGCGTCCGCCGCGGGGGGTTCCACGTGGAACAGCGCCGTCCTCGCCGCCACGGGTATCCCCGCCGGCACGCCGACGAACGCGCTGGCCGACGCGGTGGCGATCCTCGAGGTAGAGGCCCCCGCCCTGCTCGACCGGCTCCCCTTCGCGGTGGCCGCCGAGGTCGCGTGGCTGGCCCGGTCGTGCCCCGGGGCGATTGCGTGGCTCGCCGCGGTCCCGGCGCGGCGCCTCGGCGCGGAGGCCTCGGGGGTCTGGGAGCGTGTCCTCGACATGCTGTGGCCGGTCGGGCAGGCGATGGAGGTGGCGCTGGGGGCGGGGCTCGCGGTGGGATTGGGCGGAAACGGCGGGTGCATGTTCCGCCTCGAGCGGGACGGGGAGGGGTTTCGCGTCGGCGGGACCTTCGGCCTGGGGGTCTCGGGTGGGGAGGGCGTCGGTGTGCAGGTGGGAGGCGTCGGCGGCGAGTTGATCGCCGGCCTGGGGGCGAACGCCGAGCTCGCGGCGGGCGGGACCCTCCTGCTCTCCTGGCGGATCCGGAGCGCGCTGCCCGACGCCGCCGGGGCGCTCGGAGCCTACCTGCAGCACCCGCGCGCCCTCGCGCACTCGCTGGCGGGGGAGCTCCTCGCCCGCGGCGACCCTCCGGACTCCTGGCGCCTCGACGGCGTCGCCACCGGATCGGTGGCGGGGGCGGCCGGGGAGACCCATCTCCAGGGTCATGCCTCCGCGTCGGTCAGCGGCGGCGTGGCGATCGGTCAGGAGGCCGACCGCACCTTCGTCGAGCTCCAGCTCGGCGGCTCGCTGGGCGGGAAGCTCGCCGGAGAGCTGGTGGACCGGGTCACCGCCTTCGGCGAGCTCACCGCCGGCGTCCTGAGCCTGAGCGCCGCGCGAGGGCTCACGCTGCGTGCCGAGGGCGCGGAACACGCGATCCTCGCCGGTGATTTCAGCGAGGCGGAGTTCGTGCTCTCCGCACGCTCAACCGCATTCCTCACCGAGACGGAGGACACCCTGCGCACCCGGGACGCCCGCGCTGCCGCGGCCTGGCTGAAGGAGCGACTGTCCGCCGGCAGTGAGCCCTTCGGCGCGCCCGGCGCGGGTCGTCCCGCGGCGGTGGCCGATCTCCCCCAGCTCACGCTGGTCCGCTCCGTCCGTCACCCCATCGTGGACCTCGACCGCATCGATCTCCTGGCCCCGACCTTCACCGCCGCGCTCACCGACGCCCTCCCCGACCACGGCGCGTTGATCGGTATCGAGTCGGCGGACGCCACGGGCTCGGTGGTGGTGGGCCCGGAGGCGGTGGCCGCTGCCGTCCGGTCCGATTTCGTGCCGGTGGGGGAGTCCCCCGAAGAGACGGTGCTCGCGATCTCCCGGCACCTGGCCTACGTCGCGACCGGGGGCGCCCTCGCCCAGGCCGACCTGGGCCTGGAGCTCGACCTCGTGGGCGGGGTGGCCGCCGTCGAGGCCCGAAACACGCGGTTGGTCGCACGGGCCAAGGTGGCCCTGGGCGCCGCCGCCGAGCTGGGGCTGGGGGTGGAGCTGGAGGCCGACGCCGAAGCGTCCCTCACCGTCGAACGCGCCGTGGACGTGAACGACGACCAAGCGGCGCGCGCGCTGCTGCTCGGGTGATTCCCGCCGCGCCGTCAGGGCACGATCAACCGAACCTCCGGCCCCGTCGAGACCCGCAGCTCCGCGCCCCCGGCGTGGAAGTCGCCGTCGATCATGAAGTTGATGGGGCGATCGGCCCGCAGGACGAAGGCCTCGGAAACGGACGGGTGGATGTCGGCGTCACGGGTGGGGCGCGCGGTCCAGATCCACGGGAGCTGAAACACGAACCGGAGCGGCGTACACGCGATCGCGAGGGTGTGGATCCGACCGGGGTGACGGGGCGCCAGGTAGAAGGGCCGGAAGCGAAAGCCGATGTCGTCCACCGTGCCGGCGCCGATGGCGAGGTGATCCCGCCGCGCCGAGCGGACGCCGTCCACCTCGATGTCGAGCAGGATGGGCCGCATCAGCCGCCGGATCATCGCGCCCCCGTAGGCCGCGGACAGGACGCCGCGCGCGAGGATCCACAGCGCCTTGAGCGGGGTGGGCTCGGAGCCCTCGTAGTAGACCTCGAGGAAGTTGGCGATGAGCCCGTTCCCGAACAGGAACCCGTACTGCGGCTCGGGCCCGTCCACCCGAAGCAGCGAGCGGGTCACCGTGCGAAGGGGGCGGCGGGCGCGCAGCTCGTCGACGATCCGCGCGACGAGGGCGCGGGTGGAGCCCCGGATGCGCAACCCGCTCGCGATGGTGTTCATCGTGCCACCGCGCAGCAGCGCGACGAGCGGGAGCGTGTCGCCGTAGACCGCGACCAGCTCGGTGAGCACGACGTGGGTGCTGCCGTCGCCTCCGTTGATGGCCACCACCTCGACCCCTTCCGCCCGGGCCTGGATCAGCTCGGCGCGCAGGGACGCGGTGGTGGTGGGCGCGACCACCCGGCCCAGGTCGCCCACCAGCGCCGAGAGCTGAGCGGTCAGCGCGGGATCCCGCCGATTCTGGCGGGATCGTGGGTTGGTGACGACCAGGATTCCAAGCACCGCAGTCCGCGTAGCGCGGTGACGCACCGGCTGCCTGCGGAGAGGCGGTCCCCGGTGATAGACCGCGACGTGCGCCCCCTCATCGGCATCACCTGCGGCCGACGACGCAGCCCCGACGGCCCGGGTCCGCGGGTTCGTCCCGGTCGGGTGCAGGTCGCGGTGAACGAGGTCGTGGTGACGCACATCCGCGCGGCCGGCGGCATCGCGCTCCTGCTCCCGCCCGGGGATGTCGAGGCCCTCGCGGTCGTCGCCCCCCTGCTCGATGGGGTGGTGGTCACCGGCGGCGCGTTCGACATCCACCCGAGCCGCTACGGGCAGGCCGTACGCGCCCGCTTCGACGGCGGCGACGAAGACCGCACCGACCTGGAGCTGGCAATCCTCGCCTGGGCCTACGCACAGCGCGTACCCGCGCTCGGCGTGTGCGGCGGGATGCAGGCGATGGCGGTGTCCCGCGGCGGCTCGCTTCTCCAGGACATCGCCACGGAGCGCCCCGGCGCCATGGAACACGAGCAGGCGGGGGACCCGGCCGGTCCCGGCCACGCGCTCCTCGTGACCGAGGCGACGTGGGCGGGGCGCCTCCCGGCCGCCGTCAACTCCACACACCACCAGGCGATCGACGACCCCGGGCCGGACCTGCGCGTCATCGCCCGCGCCCCCGACGGCATCGTCGAAGCCGTCGACCACCCCCACCATCCGTTCTACGTCGGTGTGCAGTGGCACCCGGAGCTGCTCGACGGGCAGCTCTACCGGTCCCTCGTGGACGCCGCCCGCACCGCCAAGGGTTCTCCCCGATGATGTCTCTCCTCCTGGTCATGGTCGCGCTCGCCGAGCCCGTCCCCCCACCCGACGCCCCCGTAAGCGCACCCGCCGACCCCGCGGCCCTTCAGCGCGCCACCGGCGCCGCCGCCCTGGCCGCAAAGCACGGGGAGGCCGCGCACGCCGCCTACACCGCGTGCCTCCAGCTCCTGCCCGACGACCTGGACTGCCGATGGCAGCGCGGCTGGGCGTCCTGGCTCACCTTCGACTGGGAAGGGGCCGTCGCCGACTGGGCGGTCGTCGAAGCGGCCAACCCCAAGTGGCCGGGCCTGGCGAGCCCGCTCGCCCAGGCGCGCGCCCAGCGTGCCTTGATGCAGACAGCGCGCGCGGCCCGCGCGGCGGCCCCGGTCACCGTCGTGTCGACCGCCCCGGCCGGCACCACCGTCCGCCTCCGCGCGGTCGGCGACATGATGATCGGCACCGACTTTCCGGCTGGCTACCTGCCCCCCGACGCCGGCGCGGGCACCTTCGACGCCGTGGGCGCGGCCCTCCGGGACGCCGACTTCACCTTCGGCAACCTCGAGGGGCCGCTGTGCGACACGGTCGAGCCTTCCGTAAAGTGCCGGCCGGACGCCGCACCTGGTAGCTGCTACGCCTTCCGCACCCCCACCTCCTACGCCCGGTGGTACCAGCAGGCGGGCTTCGACGTCGTGTCCACCGCGAACAACCACGCGGCCGACTTCGGCGAAGAGTGTCGGGTGCAGACCGAGACGGCCCTGAGCGCCCAGGGCATCCGCTACTCCGGGCGGCCGGGCACGGTCGCCGAGTGGACCGTGAACGGGGTCAAGGTGGCCCTCATCGGCTTCCACACCAACCCGTCCTCCCACTACCTGAACGACCTCCCCATTGCGGTCGGGCTCGTGCAGGCCCTGGTGGCGCACAACGACGTCGTGATCGTCAGCTTCCACGGCGGAGCCGAAGGCAGCAAGGCGATCCACGTGCCGGTGGGGCCCGAGAAGTTCTACGGGGAGGATCGCGGAGATCTCCGCGTGTTCACCCACGCGGTGGTGGACGCCGGCGCCGATCTCGTCCTGGGCCACGGGCCGCACGTGCTCCGTGGCATGGAGACCTACAAGGGACGCCTGATCGCGTACAGCCTGGGGAACTTCGCCACCTACGGCCGCTTCAACCTGAGCGCCAACCAGGGCGTGGGCGTGATCCTCGACGTCACCCTCGGCGCCGACGGCCGCCTGGTGGCGGCGAAGCTGCTCGGAACCCGCCAGGAAGGGGAGGGGCGCCCCGTGCCCGACCCCGCCAACACCGCCGCCGACCTGGTGCGGACGCTGAGCGCGAGCGACTTCCCCGAGTACGGCGTGCGGGTGGCCCAGGACGGGTCGATCGTCGTCGCCGCGCCCTGATCCGTGGACCGGGAGGCCGACCCACCCGACCCGCGCCGAAGGCAAAAACACGAACCGGAGCCAGCGGCTCCGGTTCGGCAGCATCACGGACGGTCACCCGTCCGCGACGATCTCAACCCCAGTCGTCCTCGGGACCACTCGGGCCGCCGTCATCCTCTTCCTGCGGGCGCTTCTTGCCGCCGCCGCCCTTCCGGCGTTCCCATTCGGCCACCTTGCGGTTGCGCTCCTCGTCGATGTCGGGCTCGACCCGGCGACGACCGGCGAAACCGCCGCCGCCACCCGGACCGCCGCGACCACCGCCACCCGGGGGACGGTTGTCACCCCAGGTACGGCCGCCCGGGGGCGCTCCGCCGCCTGGACCACCGTAGCCGCCACCGCTGGGAGGCCCGCCGTAGCCGCCGCCGCCGCCGCCGCTGGGCGGACCGCGATAGCCGCCGCCCGGGGCGCCACCGCCCTGAGGACGGTCACCGTACCCGCCGCCGGAGGGCCGCGGCCGGTCGCCGTAGCCACCGCCGCTGGGCGGGCCGTTGTAGCCACCACCGCTGGGCGGGCCGTTGTAGCCACCGCCGCTCGGACGGTCGCCGTAGCCGCCGCCGCTCGGAGGGCCGCCGTAGCCACCACCGCCGCCTTCACGGGGACCCCCGGTGCGGTACACCGAAGGCGGACCCCCGGGAGGACCACGGCGCGGACCGCCGGGACCCATTCCGCCACCGCCACCCTCGCGAGGGCGGGCGATGTTGACCTTCAGCGGACGGCCGTCGAGCATCTGGTTGTCGAGAGCCTGTACGGCAGCCTCGGCTTGCGCCTCGGATGCCAGCTCCACGAAGCCAAAGCCACGCGGCCGGCCGGTTTCCCGGTCGGTGATGAGATTGACAGACACGACCTCGCGGCCGTCCTGGGCGAACACTTGGCGCACATCCTCGTCGGAGATGCGGTAGGGGAGATTCCCCACGTAGCAATTGCGGGACATGAGGCCCGTTACTCTCTTGGAAAGCGGATTCTTGGATGATTAGGACGGGTTGCTGCTGACCTCAACGGGTTCGGTACCGGGGTTGCCCCCGAACGTTCACCATTGAAAGAGACCTTCAATGCTGCCCTGGCCGCGCAGCATGAAGAATTGTTCCTGCGGAGACGCCTGCACGGCCGAGTACATCCACGCCTTGCCCGAAATCCGGGCGCCGAAGCGTCCGACGCGTACAAGCGCGTCGGCCCCGGCGAGCCCAGCCGGAGACGGCAGGATGGAGTAGGTCGTGGTGTCAAATCCGGTAACGTCAGGAGAGAGGTTCGCGGTCCAGACGACGCCGGCGCCCACGCGACCGAAGACGTCGTAGGCGAAGGTGCGGGGCTGGGCGTGCGGAATGCGGATGCCGGGAGCCAGGTAGATGGCGTGCCGGAGACGGAGGTATTCCGAGTAGTCCCCGACCTCCCCGACCGCGTAGTCTGCGTCGATCGGAGCAGGAGAGACGAAGCCACCGATGTCGAGGGCGACCAACCGGGTGAGGCGCGAGTCGAAGCCGCCCGAGATGCCGACCGGAGCGGGGCCGTCCACGACGTTGACCCCGAGGTGCAGACGGTTCTGGGGATCGAGCCCGACATCCATGGCGTGCGCCGAGGAGATGTCAGAGAGCGCCCACAGAATCAGTCCGAACAACCTATCCTCCGCGCCGACCTCGCCCGGTATGAGCGAAGCACACGAACGAAGGCACTATAGCAGACCCGGGCCAGATGCAAACAGATCCTGATGGAGATCGAGCAGGCCGGTAAGATCGTGGACCTCGCCCGGCTTCCGGCTCACCTCCACCATCGGCACCCGAGGCGCCGTGGCCCGAAGGCGGACGATCCACCCCTGCTCCAAGGCCGCGAGCGCCCGTAGACGCCGATGCGCGGCGCCGAGTCGGGCCACGAGGATCGGCGCCGTGACCGGGTCGGAGGCCCGGGCGGCCGCCCCGAGCAGGGCGTCCACGTCGGGGACCGCGGCGCTACAGCGGTGCACCTGGTTCACCACCACCGCGCCGGTGGGCAACCGGCGTTTCGCGAGCTCCTCGAGGAAGAAGGTGGCCACGTCCACCGAGGGCTCGGTCGGCGCCGAGATGACCACGAAGGTGGTCGCCGGATCCGTGAAGATCCGACCAACGGCCTCGTGACGCTCCCGCATTCCGTCGTAGAGGTCGCGGAAGAGCGTGAAGAAGCTGGTGAGCTCGCTCAAGAACTCCTTGCCGAAGATGTGCCCGAGCAGGCGGTAGACCACCGCCGATGTACCGAGCATGAGCCGCTTCCCGAACACCTTCTCCTCTTCGTCCGGGGTCAGGAACCACTTCATGATCTGCCGATCGAGGAAGCGAGCCAGGCGTCCGGGCGACTCGAGGAAGTCGAGGGCGTTCTTGACCGGCGGCGTGTCGAGCACGATCAGATCGAAGCGCCCCGACGTGTAGACGTCGTGGAGCCGCTCGGTCGCCATGTACTCCTGGCTGCCCGAGAAGCTGCCGGCGATGTTCTGGAAGATCCGATTGGCGTAGATGGCGTCCCGGGTCGCTTCGTCCTTGGCCACGCGGCCGATGACGTCGCGCAGCGTGGATCGGGCGTCCAACATGGCGGCCCAGAGCTCTCCCGCGCCGGCCCGCGCGCCCAGATCAATGCGGACCTCCGTGTTGCCGAAGCTCTCCAGACCAAGCGAATTGGCGAGGCGCCGCGCGGGGTCGATGGTGAGCACGAGCACCCGACGCCCGGAGAGCGCCGCCCGAAGCCCCAGCGCCGCCGCCGTCGTGGTCTTGCCCACGCCTCCGGACCCCACGCAGACGATCAGCTTGCGCTCGCGCAGCAGCGTTTCGAGGCTCACAGCGTGTCCCCGCGGAGGTCGACGCGGGCCTTGGACGCGCGGGCGAGCGCCGCCGCGAGCTGTCCGACGACCCGAGCGGCGCCTTCCCCCCGGGCGAGCACCGGGAGGGCCACGATGGGCGCCGAGACCGCCTCCCGCAGCCGCGCCAGCGCCGACCGCGTGGCCTCCTCGAGGTCGCGCTCCCACCAGCCCGCGGCGAGCACCTCCGCCGCCAGCCCGGGCTCGACCCCCTCGGCGAGCCGCTCCATCAGGGCGATCTCGGCCGCCGAGAGGGAGGGCGGCGTGGCCCGGTTGAGCAGGATGAGGGGCACGACCAGACCGGGGAGCTCGGCGGCGAGCTTCTGGGCGGTCTCGACCGTCTCGGTCACCACCATCTCCTCGGGGATCGCCACCAGGACGACGCGGGTGTCCGGCTGCCGGTACAGCGTGAGGAGCTCCTCCGCACAGCGGCGGATGGGTCCGCTGTCGAAAAGGCGCTGGGCGGTGACCGCCACCGAGAGCATCGCCACCGCGTTGCCCGAGGCGGGCATGTCCACCACGAGGTGATCGTACTGGGTGGACAGGCGCATGACCCGCATCAACACCATCAGATCGCGCGCGCCGGGCGTGGCCTCGAGGAACAGGCTCACCATGCGGTTGTGGGTGATCATCCGCACCACCCGCGGCAACGACACGATGTCGGCGATCCAGTCGTCGAGCGCCGAGGTCCATTCGACGTTGCAGACCGAGAGCCCCGGCCGCACGACCGTAGGCGCGTAGACCGGCTTCACCCCGAAGATGCTGGTCAACGACGGACGCTGGTTGTCGAGCTCGGCGATCAGGACCCGACGGCCCTGGGCTGCCAGCAGCGCGCCTATCGCCGCGGCGACGGTGGTCTTGCCGGTGCCACCCTTCCCCGAGAGGAAGAGGACCCGGGTCCCCAACAAGACGCTCGCGTCAGGGCGTGCCGACGCAGCCACGTTCGCTTCCGACTCCGAGACGCTCCATCTACCAACGCACCAACGAAGCACCCCAGGTAAGGCCGGCACCGAACGCGGCAAGTACCACGAGGTCTCCGGACTTCACCCGACCGTCCTGAACCGCCTCGTAGAGGGCGATGGGAATGGACGCCGCGGTGGTGTTTCCGTACTTCTGGATGTTGTGGACGACCTTCTCCGGGGGGAACCCGAGCTGCCGCGTCACCATCTCGTTGATGCGCATGTTCGCCTGATGGGGCACCAGGAGCGCGACGTCGTCGAGACCGTAGCCGTTCCGGGCGAGGATGCTCCGGATGACCTCGGGCAGCCGCTCGACGGCGTGCTTGAACACCTGCTTGCCGTCCATCTTGGGGAAGTGACGCCCCTCGTCCATCATCTCGGTGGTGAGCCGAGGGTTCATCCGGCTGGCCGGAGCCTCGACCATCAGGATCTCGGCGTACCGACCGTCGGCGTGCAGCTCATGGTCGATGAGGCCCGCGGGACCGTCATCCGCCACCACCACCGCGGCCCCGGCCCCGTCCCCGAACAGCACCGTGACGTCCCGCCCGCGCGTGGACTTGTCGAGGCCGGTGCTGTGCACCTCTCCGCCCACCACCAGGACCCGTTTGGCCATGCCGCCGCGGATGTAGGCGTCCGCGGTGGCCAGGCCGTAGATGAACCCGGTGCACTGGTTGCGGATGTCCATGGTGGCCACGCCGGGCACCCCCAAGCGCGCCTGGAGAAGGCAGCTCGACCCCGGGAAGTTCAAGTCGGGGGAGAGGGTGGAGAAGAGGATCAGATCGAGATCCTTGGCCTCGATCCCGGCGGCCGCCATCGCCTCCCGCGCCGCGTGCTCGCCGAGCTCGGAGGCCCCCACGTTGCCGACGATCCAGCGGCGCTCCTTGATACCCGTGCGCTGGGTGATCCACTCGTCGGACGTGTCCATCCACTGGCCGAGGTCGGCGTTGGTGACGACGTTTTCGGGGACGAATCGCCCGAGTCCGGTGATGCGGCTCTTCGGCATGGAGACTCCGGGTCAGATGTCGAGATTACGGACCGACAGCGCGTTCTGCTGGATGAAGTCCCGGCGCGGCTCGACAGCATCCCCCATGAGGATGTTGAAGACGGAGTCGGCGGCGATCATGTCGTCCACCTGGACCTGTTGGAGGGTCCGGTTCTCGGGATCGAGCGTGGTCGACCAGAGCTGCTCAGGGTTCATCTCGCCCAGACCCTTGTAGCGCTGGACGTCCCAGCCGCGCTCGGCCTCGGCGAGGATGTCGGCCCGGATCTCGACGTAGCTCTCGCGCGGGGCCAGGCCCTCCACCGTGGCGGGAAGGAGGAGCACCTCGGCCACCTCGGCGCGCAACCGCCGGAGCGGCTCGAGCTCGGCGTCCGCTGGACCGCCCAGCACGGTGATCTGCTCGGAGCTGTCCTGGAGCGTGCGCACGTGCAGGGTGTAAACGCCCTCGAGTTCGTGGGCCGACACCTCGAGCACGTCGAGGGCCGGGGCCGCCACCGTGAGGCGCGCCTTGAGCCGGAGAGCGAGCTCTTCCACGCCCGCCCGATCCTCCGGGGCGCGCACGTCGAGCTGCAGGTACTGTTCCAGGACCGTGGGGTGGAAGCGGCGCGACAAGCGCCCGAGCCGCCCGGCGTACTTCCCGATGCGCTCGGCGATCGTGACCACGCCCTCGCCCTCGATGGTCTGATCACCCGACACCAGCGTGAGCGACAGCGCGCCGCGAGAGAGCAGGAAGGCCTCCCGCGCCGCCTCGTCCCGCAGGTAGAGCTCCTGCTTGCCCTTCCGAACCCGGAACAGCGGGGGCTGGGCGATGTACAGGTGACCCGCGCGCACGAGGTGCTGCATCTGCCGCCAGAAAAAGGTGAGCAGCAGCGTGCGGATGTGCGACCCGTCGACGTCGGCGTCGGTCATGATGATTACGCGGTGGTACCGCAGCCGCGCGAGGTCGAAGTCCTCACCGATGCCGCAGCCGAGCGCGGAGACCATGATCTGGATCTGCTCCGAGGCGATCATCCGGTCGAAGCGTGCCTTCTCGACGTTGAGGATCTTGCCGCGGAGCGGGAGGACCGCCTGGCTCTTCCGGTTGCGACCCTGCTTGGCGGAGCCACCGGCGGAGTCCCCTTCCACCAGGTAGATCTCACACTTCGACGGGTCCCGCTCCTGACAGTCGGCCAGCTTGCCCGGGAGGCCGCCGCCGTCGAGCACCGTCTTCCGGCGCGCCAGATCGCGGGCCTTACGCGCTGCGTCACGGGCGCGGGAGGCCTCGACGGCCTTCATGACCACCGTGCGCGCGACCGATGGGTTCTCGTCGAAGAAGATCGCGAGATGTTCGTTCACGACCATCTCGGTCAGGCCCTTGACGTCGGAATTTCCGAGCTTCGTCTTGGTCTGGCCTTCGAACTGGGGCTCGGCGATCTTGACCGACAGCACCGCGGTGAGGCCCTCGCGGATGTCCTCGCCGGAGACGGCGGCGTCCTTCTCGCTCTTGAAGAGCTTGTTGGAGACCGCGTAGGCGTTCACGGTGCGCGTCAGCGCCGCCTTGAAGCCCGTGAGGTGCGTCCCGCCCTCGATGGTGTTGATGTTGTTGGCGAAGGTGAAGATCGTCTCGGCGTAGCCGGTGTTCCACTGGAGGGCGATCTCGACCTCGACCCCCTCCTTGGCGCCGCGCAGGTACACCGGCGGAGCGTGCACCATCTCCTTGCCGGTGTTGAGGTACTCGACGAACGAGCGGATGCCGCCGGCGTAGTGCCACACGTCCGAACGCTCGTCGCGCCGGTCCTCCATGTGGATCGTGAGGCCGGGGTTCAGGAACGCGAGCTCCCGAAGCCGGTTGGCGAGGATCTCATACTGGAAGTCGTTGGTTTCGCGGAAGATCGAGGTGTCGGCCGCGAACTGGATCCGCGTGCCGCGCTTGGCCGAGACCGCCCCCCGGGTGAGGGGAACCTGGGGCACGCCTTTGGCGTAGCGTTGGGTCCAGTGGAAACCGTCCCGCCAGATGTCCAGGAGCAACGACTCGGAAAGGGCGTTCACGCAGGAGACGCCGACCCCGTGGAGGCCGCCGGACACCTTGTAGGAGCCTTTGTCGAACTTGCCGCCGGCGTGGAGGACGGTGAGCACGACCTCGGCTGCGGGACGACCCTGCTCGGGGTGGATGTCCACCGGGATGCCGCGCCCGTTGTCCTCGACCGAACAGGAGCCGTCTTCGTGGAGCACCACCTTGATGGTGTCGCAGTGGCCGGCGAGGGCCTCGTCCACCGAGTTGTCCACCACTTCGTAGACGAGATGGTGGAGGCCGCGGGAGCCCACGTCCCCGATGTACATCGACGGACGCACACGGACGGCCTCGAGCCCTTCGAGGACCGTGATGCTGGAGGCCCCGTATTCGAGGGGGGCGGGGGTGACAGGCGTATCGACGTCGGTGGTGGACATGCGCTCGGTTTCCACCGCTTCGGCGGCAGGATCAATCCCGCCTCTCTAACCCGATCCACCCCCGGGTCACGCTCCGATTCGCCCCGTCTGCACCCGGAGCACCAGGGCGTCGAGCGTGGCCGGGACGAAGCGGCGATCGGTGGTCGTCACGAACACCTGGGCGCCGAGGCCCTGGAGGAGGCGGACGAGGGCCTCGGCGCGGCCCGGGTCGAGCTCGCTCCCGAGATCATCCAGGAGGAACAGGGGTGATTCGTCGTGGCCCCCGGCGACCTCCACCTCGGCGAGCTTCCAGGCGAGGACCAGGGAGCGGGCCTGCCCCTGGGACGCCTGTCGACGCGCGTCGGCCTTCCCCACCCGAAACTCCAGGTCGTCTCGCTGCGGGCCACCGAGCACGCGACCTGCCTCCCGCTCGGCCGGGCGCCCCTCGGCGAGCTGTCGGGCGTACCGACGGGTGAGCGTGGGAAGATCCCCCTCCCCGAGCGCCGATCGGTACCCCACCCCGGCCGACTCCCCCCCAGAAAACTCGGCGTACCGACGGGAGAAGGGCTCGGAGAGTGAGGTGATCGCCACCCGGCGGCGTTCGGCCACGGCGGCGCCCAGGCGCGCCTGCGCTTCGTCGAGCACGTCGAGGAGCGCGTCCGTGGCGCGGCGGGACCGCAACAACGCCGCCTTCTGCTCGACCACCCGCTTGAAGTCCCGGGCCACGAGGAGGTAGGCGGGATCGAGGTTCAACACCGCGCGGTCCAGCAGCGCCCGGCGTAAGGCCGGCTCCCCGCGCACCAACGCGACGTCGGCGGGGGCGAAGGTCGTCGCCCGGAGCGAGCCGAGCCACTCCACGGCGTCCACCGCGCGCTCTTCCCGGCGCAGCACCCGACCCTCGGGGCCCCAACCCCAGACGTGTCGGCGCGCGTCCCCGTCGGTCACCGCGAGGCCCTCGACCCGCGCCGTCGTCGCGCCGTCGGCGACCACCTCGGCCACCCGGCTGGCGCGAAAACTCTTCAGCGTGCCGAGGACACCGATGGCTTCGAGCAGGTTGGTCTTCCCCTGGCCGTTCTCACCCCAGAACACGACCAGGGGCGCGTCCACGTCGACCACCCCGGGCTCGAGGTTGCGGAACCCCGACGTGGCGAGACGCCGCAGCTTCAATCGAGGCGCACCGGCATGACGACGAACAGGCAGCGGTCGTCCTCGGGGACGCGCACGATGCAGGGGGAGAGGGTGTCGCCCAGCTCCAGGGCGATGCGGCTCCCCGACGTCGCGCTGACCACGTGCTGCACGTAGAGGGCGTTGAAGCCCATGGTGATCGGCTCGCCCACGAGATCCACCGGCACTTCTTCCCGGGAATCGCCCGCATCGAGCTTGCGAGAGGTCATCACCAGGCCGTCGCCGGAGAACGCGAACCGGACCGAATGCGAGGTGTCGGCCGCGAAGATGGACACCCGGCGGAGCGCCGCGTCGAAGGCGTCACGGTCGACCAGGACGCGCCGCTTGTACGAGGAGGGCAGCACCTGCCGGTAGTCGGGGAAGTCGGCCTCGAGGAGGCGCATGTGCACCATGACGCCAGGGAAGCGCACCAGCGCGGCGCGGTCGCCGAAGGCGATCTCCACCGGCTGATCATCCGTGCCGTCGAGGAGCTTCCGGACCTGGTCGAGCCCCTTGCGCGGCAGGAGCATCTTCCGGTGGATGCCGAGCTCGCCCTGGTAGGGCGCCTGGCTCCAGCAGAGGCGGTTCCCGTCGGTGGAGACCATCCGCAACATCGGACCGGCTTCGGTGGTGACGTCTTCCACGTGGGCCCCGTTGAGCCCGTAGCGGTTCTCGTCCGGGGCCACCGCGAAGATGGTCTGGTCGATCACGCGGCGGAGATCACCCATCGCGATGGTGAGCGACTTCGACTGGTCCAGCGGGGGCGTCACCGGGAACTCCGAGCCCGGGTAGCCGTTGAGCTTGAAGGTGGCGGTCCCGCACCGGATCTCGACGCGCTGGTTCTCCAACAGGACGATCGAGACGACGTCGGCCGCGAGCACCCGAGCGGTCTGGTACAGGTTCGCGGCGTCCACCGCGATCTCGCCCGGCACCCGAACGGTGGCCGTCACGTCGCCGATGAAGGTCATGGCCTTGTCGGTGGCGACGAGGCGGAGACCCTCCGGGCGCGCCTGGAGGAGCACCGAGGACAGGACCGGCGACGTCGTACGCTTTTCGACCACGCCCTGGACCCGGCCCAGGGCCCGGACGAGCTCGTCGCGCTGAATCAGGAAGTCCATCGGGGCTCCAGAGGAGAAGGGATCTCTTCTCAGTAGATCAGTACTGATGATACTGATGAGGGTCTATGGATTTGGGGATATCGTTGAGAGATGAGGTTCTTCGTTCCGTATCGGTCTGGAGAACCTGGGTAGGATTTCGGTGAAGTTCGCGGGTTGTCCAGAGGCCCAGACGGCGCGAGATCGGCCGGCGGATAACCCGCTGGCTCATCCCCCGGGACTCCCCTGGTTGCGGGTCGGTTACCCCCAGGGTTGTCCACTCCCGTCCGGTGCGGGACGGTGCCTGCGGATCACCGCGGTTCGCGGGTGTACCGCTCGAGCAGATCGATCTCCGCGCGGAGGTCCGGGCTTGAGTGGAGGTCCGATTCGACCTTCTTGCAGGCGTACTGGACGGTGGAGTTGTCGCGTTCGAACACGCGGCCGATCTCCGGGAACGACAGCCGGGTGAGCTTTCGGGTGAGGTACATCGCGATCTGCCTCGGATGGGCGATGTTCGCGGGCCTCCGGTTGCCCTTGATGTCGGCGGGCCGGACATGGAAGTGCTCGGCGACCCGGGAGATGATCACCTCGGCGGTCGGGGGTGGCGCGGGCGGCGGGACGAGATCCGCCATGCGCTCGCCGATGAACGCCATCGTGACCGGGCGGCCGTAGAATGCGTGCAAAGCCGCGAGGCGATTGAGCACCCCTTCGGCCTCGCGGACGCTGTTGCGTACCCGCTGGGCGATGACGTACTGGACGTCCGAAGGGATGTCGAGCCGCATCTGGCTGGCTTTGGTGGCCAGAATCGCCATCATGGTCTCGACGTCGGGGGGCTGGACGTCCACCATCAACCCGCCCTCGAAGCGGGTGCGGAGGCGTGGCTCGAGCTTGCCGATGTCCCGGGGGGGTTCGTCGGCGGTGATCACGATCTGCTTCCCCTCGGAGCGCATCGCCTCGAAGACGTAGAAGAGCTCCTCCTCGGTGCGGTCCCGCCCGGCGAGGAACTGGACGTCGTCGAGGATCAGGATCTCCACCTCGGTGCGGAAACGCTCCCGGAACTCCGGGATCGCACGGTTCTGGAGGGCGCGGACCATGTTGTCGAAGAACTGCTGCGCGGTGCAGTAGTGTACGGCGTTGGCGCCCTGCTTCTCCGCGATGCGGTTGCCGATCGCGTGGGCGAGGTGGGTCTTGCCGAGGCCGGTGCTGCCGTAGATGAACAGGGGGTTGAAGGCCTGGCCGGGTGCGTCCGCGACCGCGATCGAGGCGCCGTGGGCGAACTCGTTGCACTTCCCGACGACGAAGTTGTCGAACGTCATCGAGCGTTCGAGGTGGGGGGTGACCTTCCGGGCGACGACGGGGGTGGCGACCTCCACGGTGGGGGCGCCCTCCCAGGTCATCTCGACGTCCACCGGGGAACCCAGGGTCTCGGACCACGCATTCTTGATGTCGGCGTAGAGATTGTCGCGAATCCAGTCATGATAGTATTTGGAGTTTGCGCGCAAGGAGACCCGGCCGGGAACGACGACATCCGGCCGCAGCGTGGACCGGATCCAGATCTCCATGTTCTGCTCGCCGATCTTCCGTTCGAGCGCGCCGCAGAATTGACTCCACGCCTGTTCCATTGAGCGTCCTGATCCCCTGACAGAGTTCTCCAACGACGCTCACGCGACCTGCGCAGCGTCCGTTCGACCGCTCAACCTCTACCGCAGGAGCTACCCGGGCTCAACTCGGCGACTCGGCGCAAGTAGCAGGAACGCCGTCGATTCGATGAGTAATTCATAGGGTTCTAACCGAACTGTGAGGAAATTGTGGACAACTTCAGAGTTGCCGCGTCCTAACCGCGACGTTAGCCGCGCTGGTCCATCAGATCGACGTGGGAGAGCATCGTGTCGAAGAGAACCTTTCAGCCGCACAACAAGCGCCGCAAGCGCACCCATGGATTCCGTGCCCGGATGGCTACGCCCGGCGGGCGGGCGGTCATCAGCCGCCGCCGGAGCAAGGGCCGGAAGCGGCTCGCCGCCACCATTGCCACCAAGCGGTCCTAGTCCCGCTTCTGGCCTTCAGCGGCTCACACGGTCGGCTGACTATGCGCGGATCCAGTCCACGGGTCGGCGGGTTCGTTCCCGTCACCTTCTACTCGTGGTGGGTCCGGGTGTGTCCAATGCGTCCCGCGTCGGGCTCACGGTCAGTCGGAAGGTCGGCCCAGCCGTCGTGCGCTACCGCGTGATACGCT
>JAYVAS010000809.1:0-9936 GCA_043750895.1 Pseudomonadota bacterium | reverse complement strand
GGCGTCACGCCGTCCTTCAAGGACCCGGGCGACAGCCAGTGGGTGACGGTGGTCATCGAAGTCCTGCTCATGGTCATGGTCTTCACCATGCTCCTGCTGTTCTTCCGCCAGATCCAGGCCGGCAGCGGCAAGGCGATGAGCTTCGGGAAGTCGAAGGCAAAGCTCCTCAACGCCTCGAACAAGCACGTCACCTTCGCGGACGTGGCCGGGGCGGACGAAGCCAAGGCCGAGCTCGAGGAGATCGTTCAGTTCCTGAAGGAGCCGCGGAAGTTCACCCGCCTCGGCGGCCGCATCCCCAAGGGGGTCCTGCTGATGGGCGGCCCGGGCACCGGCAAGACGCTGCTCGCACGGGCGGTGGCGGGCGAGGCGGGGGTGCCCTTCTTCTCCATCTCCGGGTCCGAGTTCGTGGAGATGTTCGTGGGGGTGGGCGCCTCGCGGGTGCGCGACCTCTTCGAGCAGGCCAAGAAGAGCGCGCCCTGCATCGTGTTCATCGACGAGATCGACGCCGTCGGCCGGCACCGCGGGGCGGGCATGGGCGGCGGCCACGACGAACGGGAGCAGACCCTGAACCAGCTCCTTGTGGAGATGGACGGCTTCGACTCCGCCGAGGGCGTCATCCTGGTCGCCGCGACCAACCGCCCGGACGTCCTGGACCCGGCCTTGCTGCGCCCGGGTCGTTTCGACCGGCGGGTGGTGGTGCCCGCACCCGACGTGCGCGGCCGCCTCGGAATCCTCGAGGTCCACGCGAAGCGCACCCCCCTCGCGCCGGGCGTCAGCCTCGAGCGCATCGCCCGCACCACCGGCGGGCTCTCCGGCGCCGACCTCGAGAACCTCATCAACGAAGCCGCGCTCGTGGCCGCCCGCACCAACAAGCGGCAGGTCGAGCAGGTAGACCTGGAGGCGGCTCGCGACAAGGTCGCCATGGGCGCCGAGCGCCGCTCGCTGGTGATCTCCGACGCCCAGAAGAAGCGCACCGCCTACCACGAGGCCGGGCACGCGATCGTGGCCCGCATGATGCCCGGCACCGACCCGGTCAACAAGATCACCATCATTCCGCGGGGCATGGCCCTCGGCCTCACCCAGACCATGCCCGCGGAGGACCGCTACAACCAGTCCCGCACCGAGCTCACCTCGATGCTGGCGGTGTGCATGGGCGGGCGGGTCGCCGAGGAGGTCGTGTTCAACGAGTACGACACCGGCGCCACCAACGACATCAAGCAGGCCACGCGCATCGCCCACCGCTTCGTGTGCGAGTTCGGCATGAGCGAGAACCTGGGGCCCGTGGCCTGGGGGGAGCACCAGGAGGAGGTGTTCCTGGGCCGTGATTTCGGGCGCCAGACCCGGGACTACTCGGAAGACACCGCGCAGCGCATCGACATCGAGGTCCGGCGTCTGGTCACCAATGCGTACGACATGGCGCGCCAGATCCTCGTGGAGAACCTCAACGTGCTCCACGGCGTGGCCGGCTCGCTGATCGACAAGGAGACCCTCGACGGCGTCGAGTTCGAGGCCCTGGTGGTGAGCCTCAACCCGACGTTCCCGGAGTCGCGGTCTTCGGTCGCGTGAGCCCGCCGATGCGCCTGATGGGCATCGTCAACGTGACCCCCGACTCCTTCTCGGACGGCGGCCGGCACGCCGATCCGTCCGCGGCGATCGCGCACGGGCACGCGCTCGTGGCCGAGGGCGCTGCCATCCTCGACGTGGGCGGCGAGTCCACCCGCCCCGGCGCCCCGGCGGTCTCGCTCGAGGACGAGCTGCGCCGGGTGGTGCCGGTGATCCACGGCCTGCGGGACGCGGGGGTGCCGATCTCGGTCGACACCCGCAAGGCCGCGGTCGCGCGCGCCGCCCGCGACGCCGGCGCCACCTGGGTGAACGACGTCTCGGGGGGCGCCGATCCGGGCATGTACGCGGCGGTCAGGGGCGCCCGGTACGTGCTCATGCACTCCCGCGGCACCCCCGCCACGATGCAGCAGCACACCGGCTACGACGACGTCTGCGCCGACGTCTGGGGCTGGCTCGAGGCGCGCCTCGACGCGAGCGGGCTGGACCCGGCCGACGTGCTCCTCGACCCGGGGATCGGCTTCGCCAAGACCGCGGACCAGAACCTCGCCCTGCTCCGCGATCTCCCCGCCCGCACCCATCGACCGGTCCTCGTCGGCGCCTCCCGAAAGGCCTTCATCGGTGCGCTGACCGGGCAGACCGACGCCGCCACCCGGGTGGAGGGGTCGCTCGCGGTCGCGGTGCACGCCCGGGCGTCCGGGGTGGCGGTGCTGCGGGTCCATGACGTGGCCGCGACGCGGCGCGCGCTCGTGGTCTGGGACGCGATCAACCCGACGCGCGACTGACGCCGATCCACGGGTAGGCTGGGAGATGCGCCACCCCGCGACTCCGCCCACCTTCCTCGTCGCCCTCCTCCTCGCCTCGGGCTGCATCGAGAACAGCTTCGGCGGTAAGGACGACACCCCAGCCTTCTCCGACATCGGTGCCGATGACTCCGGGCTCGACACCGACGTCACCGACGCCGAGGAAGAGGCGTGCAACGGCGTGGACGACGATGGGGACGGGGCGGTGGACGAGGGCTACCCCGACGCGGACGCCAACGGCCGGGTGGACTGCCTCGACGTCACCTGCCCGACCCTCGACCTCGGGTCGGCCGGCACCGTGGACATCACCGAAGGGTGTGACGGAACCGTCGTCGTGGACACCGGCAAGGTCGCCGATCCCTGGGCGGTCCGGGTCCTCTGGTCCTACGTCGCGCCCGCCACGTCCGTCGGGTACAGCGGCTCGGTCGCCATGCCGGCGGTGGCGAACCTCGATGACGACAACGGGGACGGGGCGACGGACGACCTGGACCAGCCCGACGTGGTGGTGGTGCTGCTCGCCGGTGGACTCGTGGCGATCGACGGGGCGACCGGCGTGGAGAAGTGGCGCATCGGTGGGATCGACGGAGAGGCGGGCGTGGTGGTCGGGGACGTGGACGCGGACGGCTCGCCCGACATCATCACCGGCACGACGGGCCGCCGGGTGGTAGCGCTGGAGGCGGACGGCACGCTGAAGTGGACCGCCGATACCGCAGGGAGCCCCTTCCACTTCGTCCAGCCGGTGCTCGCCGATCTGGACGGGGACGGGCTCCCGGAGGTGCTCGACGACGACATGGTGTTCAATGGGGCGGACGGCACGCTGAAGTTCGGCCTCTACCAGGCCATCACCAGCTCGACCTTTCGGATGCCGGCGGTGGGAGACTTCGACCAGGACGGGGATCAGGAGATCGCGTTCGCCGGGAAGCTCTTCGACAGCGACGGGACCGAGCTCTGGGACGGCGGCATCGCGCACTGGTACGGCCTCTGGCCGGTGGTGATCCAGGCCGACACCGACGACGAGGCCGAGATCGCCTTCGTCGGCCAGACGCTCGGGCTGTTCGACGCCGACGGGACGCTCCGCTTCGAGGTCGCTTACGACAACCGCACCAACCCCGGGCCCCCCTGCGCGGGTGACTTCGACGGAGACGGCGCGGCGGAGATCGTGTTCGCGTCGGAGGACACGCTGTACCAGTACGGGCTGGACGGTGCCGAGCGCTGGCGGACCACCATCGAGGACAGCTCGGGCCTCTCCGCATGCTCGGGGTGGGACGTCGACAACGACGGCGCTCTCGAGATTCTCTACGCCGATCAGCAGCGGTTCGTGATCTTCGACGGCGCCACCGGCACCGAGCGTTTCTCGGACAACGACCACGACAGCCAGACCCTCTTCGACTACCCGACGGTCGCCGACCTGGACGGCGACGGCCACTCGGAGATCCTGGTGGTGAACGACTCCTTGGCGACCGACATCGCGGTCACGGCCTACACCCACGACGGCCTCGGCTGGCCCCCGACCGGTCCGGCCTGGGCGGTCCATGATTACGCGGGCACCAACATCGCCCTGGACAACAGCGTTCCCGCCACGCCCGCGGCCTCCTGGCTCAACGGAAACGTCTACCGGGCCCGCGGCGGGGAGGACGCCGCGCCCCGTGCCGACCTCGCGGTCCGCATCCTCGATCAGTGCGTGGCCGACTGCACCTACGGGCCGGTGGAGGTCGTCGTCCAGGTCACCAACTACGGCGGGCGGGACGTCCCGGCGGGGGCGGAGCTCACCCTCTACGCGGAAGATCGCGCCGGCTTGCGGCTCGTCGCGACGGTCGTGCTGCCCGAGGTGCCGGCGGGGACGCGCCTCGAAGGCGTGGCGGTGTCGTTGCTCCCGTCCGACGTCGGTGAGGTCGGTTGGGTGGCGCGGGTGGACGAGGGTACGCGGTACACCGAGTGCGACGAGACCAACAACGAGGATCGCTGGGTCGACGGCGTGTGTCCATAGGCGGATGCTGACTGGCGGACCCACCCGGGTCGCGTGATACGTGGCAGGGCCATGCGGCCTCTTCCGTGATCGAGCTCGGCAACTGGTTCACCCGGCTCCGCGGCACGGACTTCCTCGACATCGCGCTGCTGTGGTTCCTGGTCTACCGCGTGCTGGTGCTCATGCGGGGCACCCGCGGCTTCCAGAGCTTGATCGGCCTGCTCGTGCTGGTGCTCATCTACTTCATGGCGGGGCGCCTGGAGCTCTACGCCATCCACTGGATGCTGGAGAAGTTCTTCGTCTACATCGTGCTGGCCATCGTGATCCTGTTCCAGAGCGACATCAAGCGGGGCCTTGCGTCCACCGGCGGCCGGCTGTTCCCCACGTTTTCGTCGCGCCCCGACCAGGGCGCGATGGAGGAGCTCGCCCGCGCCAGCTTCCAGATGGCGAGCCGGCGTATCGGCGCGCTCATCGCGTTGGAGCGGGAGGCCAGCCTCGACGATTACGCCGACTCGGGCCGCCGCATCGATGCGCGGGTCTCGGCCGAGCTCCTGCTCTGTATCTTCCATCCCACCTCGCCCATGCACGACGGCGCGGCCGTGGTGCGGTACGACCGGGTCGTCGCCGCCAAGGTGTTCCTCCCGCTGTCCCTGTCCCGGGACGTGAGCCAGTTCTACGGGACCCGGCACCGCGCCGCGATCGGGCTCACCGAGGAGACGGACGCCGCTGTCATCATCGTCAGCGAAGAGCGCGGCGCGGTCAGCCTCGTGCTCGCCGGCGAGGTCTTCCCGGTGGCCGACGCCAACGAGCTCCGGGAGCGGTTGGACGCGGTCTTCTCCCCCGAAGCGCGCGCGCCGCGGCGGGTGGCGCGATGAAACGTTGGGCGGCGATCGTCAAGGAAGTCCGTGGCTTGTTGTTCGACAACCTGCTCTACAAGGTCGTCTCCTTCCTCTTCGCGGTGGGGATCTGGGCGCTGGTGCAGAGCGAACAGGTGGTGGAGGAGCGCTTCCGGGTTCCGCTGCGGTGGAAGATGGCCGACGGGCTCGTCACCACCGAGGCGCCGCTCGATTCAGTGACGCTCACCCTCCAGGGCGTCCAGACCTACGTACGGGCGGTTCGTCAGAAGGAGCTCGCGGTCACCGTCGACCTCACGTCGGCGTCCGAGGGCGAGGTCAACGTCGACCTCTCGGTCATCCCCGTCGAGGGCCTCCCCGAGCAGGTGCGGGTGACGGGGACATCGCCGGCGAACCTCCAGGTGGTGTTGGATCGGCAGATCAAGCGGAAGGTGCTGGTCAAGGTGGCGACCCGCGGCGAGGTCGCCCCGGGCTTCGTGGTCAAGCGCCTGACCGTCTCGCCTGATCGGGTCGAGCTCGCCGGCCCGGCCAGCGTGCTCCGCAACATCGACGACGTGCTCACCGACGCGGTCGACCTCTCCGCCCTCCGGGAGTCGGTCGAGTTTCCGGTGGGCCTCGACGTCAAGAAGGGGCAGATCGGCCTGGCGCGGCCAACGCCGGTGTCGGTCTCGGTCGAGGTGGTGCCGGTCGAGGACGAGCGTCGGTTCGAGGCCGTGCCGGTGGTGGTGCGGAGCCCGGGGTCCTGGTCGACCTCGGCGACGACGATGGCGGTCACGCTCACCGGGCCCAGCGAGGCGATCGCTGGGCTCGCGGCGGATCGGCTGAGCGTGCTGGTCTACCTGCCGGAGGGCTTCTCCGGGGAAGGAGAAGCCCGTCGGGGCGGATCGGGGCTGCGCTTCGACGTCGTGCACCCAGGAGGGGAGTCCGTGAAGGTCTCGAAGGTCGAGCCGGAGGTCATCGTCGTCCGGTCGGGAGCACCATGAAGTTCGGGACGGACGGCCTGCGGGGTCGGTACGGGCAGGACATGACCGAGGCGGTCGCGTTCCAGGTCGGGTCGGCCGCGGTGCGCACCCTCGGACCGTGGATCGCCGTGGCGCGCGACACCCGGCCCAGCGGCCCCGCCCTGGAAGCGGCCGTCGTACGGGGCATCGTCGCCGCGGGCGGCTTTGCGGTCCGGTGGGGGATCATGCCCACGCCGGCGCTGTCTCGGGTGCTCTCCGAGCACGCCAGCTTCCACGGGGGGGTGATGGTGACGGCGTCCCACAACCCGGCGCCGGACAACGGGCTCAAGGTGGTGGACGGGGTCGGACACAAGCTGGGCTCCGCCGCCCAGGCCCTGTTCGAGCGCGCGCTGGACCACCACGTGGACGCGCCGGGCGGCAACGAGCGGGACGACCCGACCGCGGTGGATCTCTACGTGACCCTCATGGGCGCCCGGTACCCGCGGGCGCTGGCCGGCTACCGCGTGGTCCTCGACGCCGGGAACGGCGCCGCCCACGTGGTGGGCCCCCGGGTGCTCGCGGCGGTGGGCGCGACCGTCACGGTCGTCGATCGGGGCATCGGGGCGCGCATCAACGACGGCTGTGGCGCGCTCCACCCCGAGTACGTCACCCCGCGGCTGCGGGGAGCCGACCTCGGCATCGCGCTGGACGGGGACGGCGACCGCGTCGCCCTGGTCACGCCAGGAGGCCGGAGCCTCGACGGCGACGCGCTGCTGTGGCTGCTGGCGCGGCCGCCCTGCGTGGTGGGGACGGTGATGACCAACCTCGGCCTGGAGCGGGCGCTGGCGGGGCGGGGCATCCCGCTGGAGCGCACGCCCGTGGGCGACGCCGAAGTGGCGGCCCGCATGGTGCACCGCGGGGCCGAGGTGGGGGGCGAGCCGTCGGGGCACATCCTCTTCCACGATGGCGGGCCCACGGCTGACGGACTCGAGGTGGCGATCCGGGTGCTCGCGGGGGGCCCGCTCGAGCCCCGGCTGGTCGGCTACGCCCCCGCGTTCCAGGCGCACACCAAGGTGCCGGCGAAGGCGGCGGGCCGTCTGCAGGACGCCGACGTCGTCCACGCCATCGCCGAGATCGAAGCCGGTGGGGCCCGCACCGTGGTCCGCGCTTCGGGTACCGAACCCGTCGTTCGCATCATGGTCGAGCATGCCGAGCCCCCCGTCGCCCGGGCGGGCCTGGATAGGCTGCGGTCCCTGCTGGAGACCGTCCTATGATTCGCCGACTCGGTGTGAACGTCGACCACGTGGCCACGCTCCGACAGGCCCGACGCGCCCGCTACCCGGATCCGCTCGCGGCGGCGCTGATCGCCGAGCGCGCCGGCGCCGACCAGATCACCATCCACCTCCGGGTCGATCGGCGCCACGTCCAGGACGACGACGTGAGCCGGATGGCTGCCTCGGTCCAGACCCTGCTCAACGTCGAGTGCGCGGTGACGTCCGAGATGCGGGCGATCATGCTGGAACGCCGTCCCCAGCGGGTCACCCTGGTGGCGGAGCGCGCCGAGGAGGTCACCACCGAGGGTGGGCTCGACGTGGTCGGCAACCGGGCCGCCGTGGGGGCGTTCGCCGAGGCGATGGCGGCCGCGGGCATCCGGGTGTCGCTGTTCGTCGATCCGGATGCCGCGCAGATCGAGGCGTCCGTGCTGCCCGGGGTGGACATGGTCGAGCTCAACACGGCTCGGTACGCCGAGGGAGGCGGGCACGAGGCCCTGACCCGCCTGGTCCGGGCCACGGCGCGCGGCGCCGAACGGGGGCTCCAGGTCGCGGCGGGCCACGGGCTCACCCTCCACAACCTCGCGCCGCTGGTGCGCGCCGCCCCGGCCATCGAGGAGTACAACATCGGCCACGCGCTCATCGCGGACGCCATCTTCCTCGGGTTGGACGCGTCGGTGCGCCGGTACAAAGCGCTCCTCGCGTGAACCGGCCCATCTCCCGCGCCGCGGTGATCCGCGCCCTCGACGCGGCGCTCATCGACGACGTGGGTGTCCCCAGCCTGGTGCTCATGGAGCACGCCGGACACCTCGTCGCCGCCGAGCTGCTCCGCCGCTACGGCGCGGTGGAGACCACCATCCTCTGCGGTCCCGGAAACAACGGCGGCGACGGCTACGTGATCGCGCGCCACCTCGCGCTGGCGGGGGCGGCGGTGGTCGCCGTGCCGGTCTACGCCCCGGCCAGCGAGGGATGCCGGGTGTTTCACCACGTCGCCACGCGACTGGGGCTGGTCGGCGCTCCCCACGCGACGCCGCGCCTCGTGGTGGACGCCCTCTTCGGCACTGGCCAGCGCGGTCCGCTCGTTGTCCCCCCCATCCCGGGTCTGGAGGCGGCGGTCGCGGCCGGCGTCCCCCTGGTGGCGGTGGACGTCCCCACCGGCATCGACGCCGACACCGGCGCGCGGGTCGGCGCCTTCCCCGAGCCGTCGCTGACCATCACCATCGGCCGGCTCAAGCCCGCCTTGTTCGCGCCCCCCCGCCCGTGGGCGTTCGTCGACATCGGCGCCGAGTGGCGGGCCGTGGCCCCCGAGGCGGTGCTGGTCGAGCGGGTCCCCGCCTGGCCCTTCCCGGCGGCGAGCAACAAGTGGGACCGTGGCCACGTCGGCGTCTGGGCGGGTTCGGCCAGCAAGGCCGGGGCGGCGGTCTTGGCGTGCCGGGGCGCGCTGCGCGGGGGCGCCGGGCTCGTGACCCTGTTCATCCCCGCCGACGCCTGGGGTCGGTTGGGCGCGCTTCCCCCCGAGGTCATGGTCGCGGAGCCGGGGACGGTCGTCCCGGTGGACGCCTGGGTGGTCGGGCCCGGCCTCGGTCGGAGCCAGGACGCCGCGGTGCGTCGCCTGTGGGCCGAGGAACCGCGCCCGGCGGTGTTCGACGCCGACGCGCTCCGGGCGCTGGACGGCACCCCCTCGGCGCACCCCCGCCTGCTCACCCCCCATGCCGGCGAGGCGGCCCACCTGCTGGGCCGCCCCTGGGCCGCGCTCGAGGCCGATCGGCTCGCCGCCGCCGCCGCGCTGCGCGCCATCGCGCCCAGCATCTACAAGGGCGCCTGCACCATCGTGACCGGCGCGCCCTTGTCGGTGATCCCGGGCGGACACCCGCAGGCGGGCACCGGCGGCAGCGGCGACGTCCTGGCCGGACTCAGCGGGGCCCTCCTCGCCCGCGGTCGCCCGGGAGACCGGGACGCCGTGGAAGCGGTTGCGGTGCGCGCCGCGTGGCTGCACGCCCGGGCCGCCGCGCTGGCCGGCCCGGTCGGCATCACCGCGGGCGAGATCGCCGACACCATCCCCGGCGCGGTGGCCGAGCTTGACTGAGTTCTGGGGCGACCTCCCGGCGTGGGTCCGGGCGGGGCCGTTGGTCGTCGCGGTGGTCGTGCCGTTCGTCGGAACGGCGCTGCTGGTCGCCGTCGGAGGCTGGGCGGCCGCACTGGCGAGCGGGCGCCTGCACGCGGACCTGCACTGGTCCGAGCGGGCCCGCGCCGGCTGGCCCGTCAGCACCTCGGCGCGGTTCGGGGGGTTCATCGGGCTGTTCGCCGCGTGGGGGGGGGCGTCGTGGGGGCTCGGCCTCGTCGAGGCGCCGCGGGGAGTCGTCACCGCGGTCGCGGTGGGTGCGAGTTTGGCCGGGAGCTACCTCGCGGGTGGGCCGCTGGCGCGACGGGTGTGGGGTCGGCCGCGCTCGGTGCGGGAGCGGGTGCTGGATCCCCTGGTGCTCTCGGTCGCCTACCGCGGACACCTGCTGGCCGTCCTGCTGCTCGCCCTGCTGACCCACG
>JAYVAS010000808.1:0-7513 GCA_043750895.1 Pseudomonadota bacterium | reverse complement strand
GATCTGGTCGCCCCAGGTCTTCCGGATCGTCGCCTCGTGGAGGCGCAACCGACGGAGCCACTCCGCCGTGGTCTTGCCGTAGTCCGTCCGCAGCGTGCGTAGCTCGATGACCTCCCACCGCGGGTTCACCGCGGTGATCAGCTCCTCGAGGCGCGGATTGCGACCGCCGGGGAAAATGACGTCGGCGGTGAACTGCAGATCCTGCAGCTCCTTCCGCGTCCGGGGGATGCGGTTGGTGAGGATCGCCTGGAAGCCGAAGCACGCGCCCGGCTTGACCCAGGTGGCCACGCGGTTGAAGTAGTTACGGTAGAGCTCCACCGCCCGCCCCTCGCGCGCCTGAGCCGGCGAGCAGAGGTGATCGATCATCTCGATCGAGACGAGCGCGTCGAAGGGCTCGGTGGGCGTGTACTCCTGGTAGTCCTGGATCTCGAAGCTGGCGTTCGCCAGGCCGCGATTCCGCGCCCACGCCGTCTGGGCGGTGGACAACGAGAAGCCGTAGGCGTGCTTGCAGCCCCGACGCACCGCGTAGTCGATGAATGCGCCCCAGCCGCACCCGATGTCGCACACCGTCTTGTCGGGGGTGACCTCGGCGTACTCGTAGAGGCGCCGGGCCTTGTTCTCCTGCGCCTCCTCCAGGGTCATGTCGGGGCGATCGAACACGGCACTGGTGTAGTGCATGTTGTCGTCCAGCCACAGACGGAAGAAGTCATTGGAGACGTCGTAGGAGACTTCGATTTCGGCTTGCGTCGAGGTCATCGTGCATCCAGGAAAGCGCGCGCTCCTATTCCGAACCCCTGCGACGCGCTACAGTTCGCACGATGCGACCTCCCCTCTCTCGAAAGCTGGCCGGATTCGGCACCACCATCTTCACGGAAATGACGAGGCTGGCCAACGAACATGGGGCCATCAACCTCGCCCAGGGCTTCCCCGACTTCGACGGCCCCCAGTTCGTCAAGGACGCCGCCATCGGCGCCATCCGCGCCGGTCACGGGCAGTACGCGCGGATGTCCGGGCTCCCGAACCTGCACACCGCGCTGGCCACCAAGTACCGCCGGCATTGGGGCCTCGACTACCACGCCGACGAGGAGTTCACGGTCACCGCGGGCGCGACCGAGGCCATCTTCGCGGCCGTCAACGCGCTGTGCGACGTGGGCGACGAGGTGGTGCTCTTCGAGCCGTACTACGACAGCTACAAGGCCAGCGTACACATGGCCGGCGCGATCCCCAAGGTCGTGACGCTGAAGGCGCCCCACTGGCGCTTCGACCCCGACCAGGTGCGGCGGGCCTTCTCCCCGCGCACCCGGCTGCTGCTGCTCAACACGCCCCACAACCCCACCGGCAAGGTCTACTCCCGCGAAGAGCTGCGGCTGCTCGCCGAGCTCTGCATCGAACACGACGTGCTGTGCATCTCGGACGAGGTGTACGAGCACATGGTGTACGACGGGCAGCACATCCCCATCGCCACCCTGCCGGGCATGCGGGAGCGCACGGTCACCATCTCCAGCCTCGGGAAGACGTTCTCCCTCACCGGGTGGAAGATCGGGTGGGCCGCGGCCCCCCCGCCGCTCACCCAGGCCATCCGGGCCGCGCACCAGTTCATCACCTTCGCGGTCGCCACCCCGTTGCAGCACGCGGCGGCCACGGCGCTGACCGCGGGCCCCGACTACTACGAGGACCTGCTCTCGTCCTACCGCCGAAAGCGCGACTACCTCTGCCAGGAGTTGACCCGCATCGGCTTTGACGTCCGGGCCCCCGCCGGAACCTACTTCGTCATGGCTGGGTTCCGGAACTTCAGCTTCGACGACGACATCGCCTTCTGTCGCCACCTGATCTCCCTGGGCGTCGCCGCGATCCCGCCCTCGGTGTTCTACGACACCCCCCAGACCGGCAAGAACTACGTGCGCTTCGCCTTCTGCAAGCGGGACGAGACCCTGCAGGCGGCGGTCGCCCGCCTCGATCGGCTGTTGGGCTGACGATGCGCATCGCCCTGGTGCAGCTCGACATCCGGTGGGAGGACCCGGAGACCAACCGCCTCCGCGCCGAGCGCCGGGTTCGAGAGGCCGCCGCCGCCGGCGCCGAGCTCGTCGTGCTGCCGGAGATGTTCAACACCGGCTTCTCGATGGACGCGGGGCGTCTCGCGGAGCCCTCCGACGGCGCGACCACGCGTTGGATCAAGGAGACCGCCACCGGGCTCGGCGTGCATCTGGTCGCGGGCCTCCCCAGCCTCCCCGGCCCGGAGAACCACGCCGTGTGGTGCACACCCACGGGGGATCTGCAGCGCTACAGCAAGCTCCACCCCTTCTCGCTCGCCGGGGAGGATCAGCACTACCGCGCCGGAACCCGCATCGAGCACTGGGTGATCGCGGGGGTGCGGGTCACGCCCTTCATCTGCTACGACCTACGATTTCCCGAAGCGTTCCGCGCCGCCAGCGACGACACCGACCTGTACCTCGTCATCGCCAACTGGCCCGAGCGCCGGCGCGCGCATTGGCAGACCCTGCTTCGGGCCCGCGCCATCGAGAACCTTGCCTGGGTGGCCGGTGTGAACCGTTGCGGCGACGGCGGCGGGCTCCACTATGCGGGAGACTCCGCCCTGATCTCCCCGTGGGGAGAGACGGTCCTCAGCGCCGCCGAAACCGAGACGGTGCTCGTCGCGGACGTGGACCCCGCCGCGGTGGCCGAGGCGCGGCGCAGCTTCCCGGTGCTCGCCGACCGGCGGCCGGAGCTTCGCGCCCCGGGGCGCGTCAGTCCGTGACCTCGTCCACACCCACCCGCGCCGCCCACTCGGTGCGGAGGATGCGGTAGGGGTCGACCTCGGCGCGCAGGTTCCGGAAGGTGGCGATCCGCTCCTGGCCCCATGCCCGCCGGAAGTCCTGCGGCCGCAGCACCGAGTCCTTGGCCGGGTAGAAACGGCCTCCGGCGTCGAGCACGATCTCGGACATGTCACCGCACATCTTCCACAGCGCCTCGCGGTTGGTGCGGGTGACCGGGAAGTCCATGGCGAGCGAGTAGCCGTCGAGCGCGTGGGAGAGGAGGAAGTTGTCGGGTCGGTACCGCTTGAGCACCCCGAGGAAGCTCACGATGCCTCGCGCCTGATTGAGGCGGAGGATCTGACGGATGACCTCCTTCGCGCGCGCCTTGGGGATGAACGGCTGGTACTGGATGAACCCCTCGGGCTCGTAGGCGGAGCGCCAGGTGGGGACGTAGTCGAGCAGGTAGTGGAACGCGACGTGCGGTTGGAAGTAGTCCCCGTTGCCGGAGACCCGGGACGACAGGTACTTTCCGGTGTTCACACACCACATACCCGCATTGAAACCGAATATCTTCAAGATGGTCCCCACCATGCTCCGGGGGACCCCCATGATGGTGGGCGGGAGGTCCTGGCGGGTGGGGTCGAGGAGCGCCGTGCCGAGGGGGTCCTCCCCCGGCTCCGTGTACACCGCACTGTGCACCTGCCCCCGACCGATCCCGGCGCCCCCCGCGATACAATCGACCCAGCTCACGAGGTAGTCGCTCTTGGCCTCGTTGGCCTCGAAGATAGCGAACTGCTCGTCCAGATCGCGGGCGCAGTACTGACGCACCTTGAGCCGACCGCCGTTCACGTGCTTGAGCTTGAGTCGGATGCGGGTGAGGGTCCCCAGCATCCCGAAGCCGCTGATCACGGCGTGGAACAGGTCGGGACGAGACTCGCGGGAGAGGAGGAGCAGGTCGCCGCTGGGGGTGGCGAGCTCGACCTCGAGGATGTGATCGCCGATGCCGCCCGCGCGGAAGTGGTTCTTACCGTGGATGTTCATCGCGGCGCACCCCCCGAGGGTCGGGAACATCGTCCCGGGGCTCACCGAGGGCCACCACCCATCCTTCAGGCAGGTGCGCCAGAGCTGCTCGACGGTGACCCCGGGCTCGACGTCGATGACCCCCGAGTCCGGGTTCCACGCGATGACACGGTTCATCTGTGTCATGTCGAGGACGAGCTCGCCGCCGTTCATGGCGGCGTCCCCGTACGAGCGACCCGCGCCGCGAAGGGCAACGTGGACGCCCTCCCCCGCGGCCCGTTGGAAGAGCTCCGCGACCTCGTCCGGACTGCGCGGCGACGCGAAGGCCGACACCGAGCGCGAGGAGAACCCGTAGCCGGAATACACCCGGCGTGGCAGCTCGACGATCGACGCGCTCATATATTCGTCCTACGGAAGATGACCGACGGGATGTGACGGATGACGGTCATGATCGGCCCCCAGACGGCCGGCACGTAGCCGTGGACGCTCCCCGTCTTGGCGTGCTCGAGGGCTCCCGCAGCGGCGACGTCCGCGGTGATCAGCAGCGGCAGCTTGAGGCCTTCGGTCATGGGGGTGGCGACCGGCCCGGGCTTCACCGTGACCACGGTGACGCCGTACCGCGACAGGCGGTTCCGCATCGCCTCCAGGTAGGTGGTCAGCGCGGCCTTGGAGGTGTGGTAGCCGGGGTTGCCACGACGGCCGCGGTCCCCGGCCACCGACGAGATGCCCACGATGGTCCCGCCCCGGCGCGCCTCCATGTAGGCGGCGCAGGGGTTGATCCAGGCCATCGCGCCGATGAGGTTGACCTCCATCATCTCGAGGTCCTTCTCGAAGTTGTACTCCCCCTCCTCGACGCGCGGCATCACGCCGGCGTTGTAGATGAGGACGTCCACGTGCCCCAGATCGGCGACGATACGGTCGAACAGGGGCGCCGTGGCGCGAAAGTCCTTCACGTCGTGGGCATAGGGGCGGACCTTGTCGCCGCAGTCGCGCGCGATCTGCTCGAGGTGGCCGATCCGTCGGGCCACGGCCGCCACCTGCGTCCCCTCACGGGCGAGCTGACGAACCATCGCCTCGCCGATCCCGGACGATGCCCCGATCACCACCGCCGTGCCGAACACCTGCGCCATCCTGCCTCCGAAGCGGGGCCCTATAGCCGGTCCAATCCGGACTCGCCGAGCGGGAGGATCACCCCGTCCGGACCGACGGTGCGGGGCCGCGGGTCCCAGCCCTGGACGGTGAACGCGGCGGGATCGAGGCGCCCCTCCGGCATCGCCAGGAGGGGTAGCAGGGTCCGCCACACCCGCGCCGCGTCCCACCCCGCGGCAGCCAGGGCCCGGATCTCGGTGCTCCCGTGTGACTTGGAGAGCTTCTTGCCGTCCGGTCCCAACAGCACCGGCACGTGCAGCCAGGTGGGCGGGCGCGCCCCGATACAGGCGTAGAGCTTGATCTGGGTCGCGGTCGCAGCGAGGAGGTCACCCCCCCGAACCACCTCCGTCACCCCATCGCGGGCATCGTCGCGCACCACGGCCAGGGGGTAGGCCGCTTCGCCGTCGGCCCGCACCAGGATGGGGTCCTCCTCGGCCGGCAGTCGGTGCAGACCCGAGGCGCGATCCACGAACTCCACCTCCCCGGGCGGCGTACGAAAGCGCAGCGCTCCGGTGCGCGCCGGCTGAATCCGACATCGACACCCCCACGAGAGGCGCGACGCCCGGGTGCAGGCGCAGCGAAACGTGGGGATCCCGTCGAGCGGGTAGCTGCGCGTCGACTGCGCCGGCACCTCCGCGTCCCACTCCAGCCCCAGCCAGCGGAGCTCGGCGCGCTGTGCGGCAGCCACCTCCGGCCGCGCCCGGCCACGATCCAGATCCTCGATGCGGAGCAGGAGTCGCCCCCCCGCCGCGCGGGCGGAGAGCCACGCCGCGCCGAACGCCAGGGCGTTCCCGAGGTGGAGCTGACCAGAGGGGGTGGGCGCGAGACGACCGACGACCATGGGGTGCGAACGCCCTTATCGCCGGGCGCCAAGGCTGGCCTCAGGCTCTCCCGGCGCCGATCCGATCTGTGGATGTTCCCCGGGAAGTCGATGTTTCTCCTCCTCGCCGCCGCCGCCGCCGCCTCCACCGATCCTACCGCTCCGGGGGAGGTGCCCGCGCCGGAGAGCCCGTGGGTGGCGCCCGAAGGCGGACTCGCGCCCATCGACCTGACCCTGGCTGAGCCCCTCGAGCCGGTGGATCGCGCCGGGTTCCGATTCCTCGCGCCCCGCCATTGGCGGCTCCCGGCCAACACCCGCGGACAGACCGATTTCACCGCCTACACCCTCGAGTTCGGAGAGGTCCGCCTCGGGCTCGCAGGAATCGCGATCGGCATCCTCCCGCGCACACAGCTCGCGACCATCCCGGCGCTCGACGCCCTCGGGGTCCTCAACGGGCAAGTGAAGGTGAACGTGCTCCGGGTGGGGCCGGTGGACCTGGGCGGCTCGGCGCGGGTCTACAACTTCGCCGGCAAGACGATGGACGCGGCCTACCTCTCGGGTGGTGGCACGGTGTCGGTGACCCTCGCCCCGGCGTGGTCGGTGCACGGCGGCGCCGAGTGGAGCTCGTTCGCCGCGGCGGGCACCCCGAACCTGGATCCCCTGCTCCCGTTCGTGGACTCCCTGGTGGGGATCGTGCCCGACGCAGCGACGCTCGACCACTTGGAGGACGGTCTCTCGTTCTCCGCCCAGGCCCGGACGGTCACCGTCCGCGCCGCCACGGACGTGCGCTTCAACCGCCGGGACAGCCTGATCCTCCAGGGGCAGGCGATGGTCTGGGGGGCCGCCGACCTCCCGTTCGAGGTACCCGCGGCGATCACGGGCGGGGCGCCGCTCCAGAACGCCGAGGGGTCTGTTCCGATCACCGATGCCTACGCCGCGAGCCTCTCCTACCAACTGGCGATGAAGCACCTCGAGCTCCGGGTCGGCGTGGGCGTGTCGAGCGTTCCCGGCGCCTGGTTGATGCAGTCCACCGAGCTCGCCTACCGCTTTGGCGGGCCGACCCGTTCCACCGAGCGCCGTATGCTCCGCGGCTGGCGACAGAACAAGCGGGGGAAGATCCAGGAAGCGCGTGTCGACGACACCAAGGGGCAGCCGACCTGAGCCTGCCGGGCGCGTAGCCCGTCGCCCCGTCGCCCCCGCGTTCGGGCCGGCGAGGCCGGGTTAGGAGGGTGGCATGGCCCGACTCCTGACCCTCCCCGAAGACGCGCGCAAGGTCCTCCAGCGCAGCCGCACCGTCGCCGTGCTGGGCGCACACTCCGACCCGTCCCGACCGGCGCACTACGTGCCCGCGTACCTGGCCCAGCAGGGCTTCCGCGTGTTCCCCGTCAACCCGCGGCTCGTCGGGACGACGCTCTGGGGTCAGCCGGTGCGGGCCAGCCTCACCGAGCTGGAGGGCCCCATCGACATCGTCGACGTGTTTCGGCGCGCCGAGGATCTCCCCGCGCACCTCGACGAGATCCGGGCCGTCCACCCCGGGGTGGCATGGTTCCAGTCGGGGATCCGCAACGACGCGGTGGCCGCGGCGCTGGTGGCGGCCGGGATCGACGTGGTACAGGACCGCTGTACCCTCGCCGATCATCGCGCCTTCGGTCTCCCACCCCACCGCGACTGATCGGCGGCGTCGGGGGCGGTGCTAGTCCGCCGACCAATCCAGCGCGATGTCGATGGACTCGGTGACGGTCGCCCTCGACGAGGCCGGCTGCCACCCCGT
>JAYVAS010000807.1:0-3305 GCA_043750895.1 Pseudomonadota bacterium | reverse complement strand
CTACGCTGATCGTGAAATCATCCAACAGCGCGTCTACGACGCCCCCCGCGACCTCGTGTACGAGGCCTGGACGCGCCCCGACTACGTGGACCGTTGGTTTGGTCCCCGAGGCTTCGTGAGCCAGACGACGGCGATGGACGTGCGGCCCGGTGGCGAGTGGCACTGGATGATGCGCTCGGCCGAGCACGGCGACTTCCCCAACCGCGCCCGCTATCGGGAGGTGGTCCCCGGGGAGCGGCTCGTCTACGATCACGACGCCGGCGTGGATGACGACCCCAAGGGCTTCCACGTGACGGTCACCTTCGTGTCGATCGGCGCAAAGACCGAGGTGACCATGCGGTGCCGGTTCACCACCGCGGCGGCCCGGGAGGCAGCCAACAAATACGGGGCGGTGGAAGGCGGCCAACAGACGATGGCCCGACTCGCGGAGGCGTTGGACGCCGCCGGCGCGGGGGACCTGACCATCACCCGTACCGTCGCCGCCCCCCGGGACCGCGTCTGGGCGGCCTGGACCGACCCCGCGCAGCTGGGCGAGTGGTGGGGTCCGAAGGGGCTCGGACTCGAGGTGCGGAGCTTCGACCTGCGGCCGGGCGGCCTGTTCCACTACGCGATGATCCCCCCGGGCGCGGCGCCGCCGATGTTCGGTCGTTTCCAGTTCCGCGAGATCGTCGCGCCCGAACGGTTGGTGTGGATCAACTCCTTCGCCGATGCCCAGGGTGCCATCGTGGCGGCGCCCATGGTCTCGGGGTTCCCGCTGGAGATCCTCAATGTGCTGACCCTCACCGAGGTGGACGGTCACACCACCCTGAACCTCCGTGGCCGGCCCATCCGCGCCAGCGACGAAGAGCACGCCTTCTACGCCGGCATGCACGCCAGCATGCGGGGTGGTTTCGGCGGGACGCTCGATCAGTTGGATGGGTGGCTGGCGCGATCGGGGTGAGGGGGCGCGGCGGGGGACATCAAAAGGTCTCCCGCGTGTAATGGTAGCCGTAGACGTGGAGGTTGCCGGCGGTGTCCTCCGTCGTGGTGAGGCTGTGGATCGCAAGGCGCCCGTAGCGTTCGTCCCGGTAGTATCCGTAGGTGTACCAATCGATTCCGTAGGTGACGAGCGTACCGTAGGCGTTGTAGACCCCGATTTCGGGGCCGTCGGTGTTGAACGAGAAGTCGCCCCCCCGGTCCACCTGGTTGTTACCGGTCCCGTCCACTTCGAGTCCGGCGCAGGCGAGCAGGGTGTTCATCGTGCTCGCCCCGGCATCGTACACGAGCGCGACGTCGAAGCCGTATTGACAGCCGCGGCAGGTGTCCGGGGTCCCGGTCACGGCCCAGAAGGCGTCGCAGTCCACCGGGGGAAGGGCGGGACCCGAGATCTGGTAGAGCAGCTCCCACGTACCGGTGAGTTCGGCCCACCCGCCCGACCCGTCTGGGGTAGCGACGCCGGTGAACCAATTTCCGTATCGGTGGATGTTGGGAGTGGCGATGGTGACGGAGTCGCTCACGATCGAGTTTGCGAGCCGCCCGTCCGACGCAGTCACCTCGACATACCAGGTCTCCCCCGGGCTGGTGGCCACGGACGCAACCTCGGGGCCGTCCCCGACGTCGGCGACCGCCACGCCGTCCCGAAACCACCGATGGGTGAGCACGACCGGCTCCCCTTCGGGATCGGTGGCGCTGGCGGTGACGAAGAGGGCGTCGTCATCCCCCGGGTTGCTGGGGGACAGGCTGACCCAGGCGAACTCCGGGGGCAGATCCCCGACGGTGACCGACGCTTGGGCCTCCACCGGCGCGTGGACCCCGTCCGACTCGCTCACCCGGACGGTGTAGGTCTGGCCGGGCCGGACGCGGGCTCCGTCCACCGTGGACGCCCCATCCAAGGTCGGGTCGGGCGCGTCGTCGACGGTCCAGGTGATCGACTCCACCAGCGCGTCGCCGTCCCGGTCGTGGGCCGGGGTGTCGATGATCAGGGTCAGGGTGTCCCCCGCTGACGGAGAACCGGGCTGGATGTGGACGGCAGGCGCCGACGGGGGCACGTTGCCGACCCCGTTGCTCCCCGCGCCGTTCGCGAGGGTACGTGCGTCCTCCGGGGTGTTGGGTGGGGTCACGGCGCTGTCCGGCTTCCCTGCGGTGCAGCCGAGCATCAGGAGCACGACTAGTCGCATGGTGGCAGGACCCAGGTGAGGGTGTTGTTGGCGGGATCGCAGTCGTCAGCGTCGATGGAGCCGGCGCCGTCGTCCCCGACCACGAATACGAGTCCGGCGTGGGCGGCATCGATGGGGACCGACAGCAGGAGGTCCGCGCTCGCGGTGCCGTCGTCGATCCACTCCGGGATTGTGGCGACCAGGAGCAGGAGGCGAACTCCGTCGGTCCCCGTTGTGTAGACGGCGATGGGCGTTCCGACGTCCGCCTCTTCCGGACCCAGGTTCTCCACCCGCAGGGCGAGGTTCACCGGACCCGCTTCGCACGAGGCGACGCAGGAGTCGGACAGCGCCGGGCGGAGGTCGTGACCCGAGAGCGGAAGCTCCGGTTGCCCGCGCCAGACCTTGGTGGTGAGCCAGGAGGGGGCCGCGGTCCGGGGGACGCGGCCGTCCGCGTAGACGCTGGTGCCTGCCCAATTCGACGTGGGCCAGAGTTGCCCGCCCGGCGGCCAGTCCCGATTCACGTTGCGGTAGACCCGAAGGGTGACCCCGCCCCATCCCGGCCCGTGCGGCGCCAGGGAAAGAAGCTCAGCGGAGCCGTCCCCGTCCAGATCGGCGACGACCTTCTGGTCGCCCACGGTGTTCGATGACCAATCGGGGTCCACGAAAAGTTTCAGGCCGGTGGTTCCGTCGTAGATCGCGAGCTCCTGCTCGTCGGAGTAGACCACCTCCTTGCGGCCGTCGAGGTCGAAGTCGAAGACGGTGCAGCCGACCCATTTGGTGGTGGAGTCCCGGGAAGGAGCGGACCAGAGCTCGGTCCCGTCCAACCGCCACGCGTGGATCGTCGTCGTGTCGTTGAACACAAAGTCCATCGCACCGTCGCCATCGAGGTCGCCCGCGCAGGCAAGGGTGTAGCTCCGGTCCGCCTCGCTGGCCGTTGGAACTTCCAATAGCGTCGAACCATCGGCGTCCATGACCTGGATCGTGGTCTCGGCGACCCAAAGCAGCTCGGCGTCGGCGTCGGTGTCAGCCTGCACCAGCACCGGGTCCGAGGCGTCGCGCCACGGGGGCGGCGGGGTGCGATCCCAGACCAAGACGCCGTCGGAGGTGAATCGTCGCCAGAGGCTCACTGCGTCCAGCACGCCGTCCTGGTCGAGATCGGCGACGGCGATG